>JBJERG010000051.1:0-39366 GCA_051882155.1 Ruminococcus sp. | reverse complement strand
TAGCCTACATTTAATGTCTTAATTGTAAATTATGAATTTGCGTAGAAAATAATGTGTATTGATTAAAAATATTAATTAATACATTTTTGAACTGAGCAGCAGGAGAAGAGCAGCATAAAATATAGCATATGCAACAAGTAAAAAAATGGTAAAATGAATTTGTTGTATAAAACGCCGAAAATTGAAAAAAGCCTTGATTTTTTTTGAAAAGGTGGTAAAATAGAATTAGCACTCAGGAAGCAAGAGTGCTAACAGTTCAAAAGACATAGTGATAACACAAGGAGGAGTTCATATGAATATCAAACCGCTTTCTGACAGAGTACTGATAAAGATTGCAGAGGCAAAGGAAGAGAAGACAGCAGGAGGACTTCTGCTTTCACCTAAGGCTGTAACAGGCGAACCTGTAATGGGCGAGGTAGTAGCCTGCGGCAATGGCAAATATGCTTCAAACGGCGAACTTATTCCAATGAGCGTAAAGGTTGGCGACAAGGTTCTGATGAGCAAGAACGCAGGTCAGACAATAAAGCTTGAGGGCGAAGAATACACACTGGCTTACGAGAGCGAGATCATGGCAGTAGCTGAATAAGCGTAAGCTTACTATTATAATGGAAAAAGGAGATAATTACCATGGCTAAGGAAATCAAGTACAATGCAGACGCAAGAGAAGCACTTATCACAGGTATCGACAAGCTGGCTGATACCGTAAAGATCACACTGGGACCGAAGGGCAGAAACGTAATTCTTGACAGAGAATTCGGCGCACCGCTGGTAACAAATGACGGCGTTACAATTGCAAAGGATATCGAGCTGGAGGACGCATTCGAGAACATGGGCGCACAGCTGGTACGTGAGGTTGCAACAAAGACAAACGACGCAGCAGGCGACGGTACAACAACAGCAACAGTTCTGGCACAGTCACTTGTTCACGAGGGCATGAAGAATATTGCAGCAGGTGCAAATCCCATGATCCTCCGCAAGGGTATTTCAAAGGCAGTTGACGCAGCTGTTGAAGCTATCAAGGCAAATTCCAAGCCTGTTGACGGTACAGACGATATTGCAAGAGTTGCAACAGTATCCTCCGCTGATGAATCCGTAGGCAAGCTCATTGCAGAAGCAATGGAAAAGGTTACAACAGACGGTGTTATCACAATTGAAGAGGGCAAGACTGCTGAAACCTACAGCGAAGTTGTTGAAGGTATGCAGTTTGACAGAGGCTACCTTTCACCTTACATGGTAACAGACCGTGAGAAGATGAAGGTTATATATGATGATGCACTGATATTCATCACAGACAGAACAATCAGCAACATTCAGGAGATCCTGCCGCTTCTGGAGCAGATCGTACAGATGGGCAAGAAGCTGCTGATCATTGCAGAGGACATTGAGGGCGAAGCTCTTACAACAATTATCCTGAATAATCTGAGAGGCGTATTCAAGTGTGCAGCTGTAAAGGCTCCGGGCTTTGGCGACAGAAGAAAGGATATGCTGGAGGATATCGCAATTCTCACAGGCGGTACAGTTATCTCCAAGGATCTGGGCATGGAACTGAAGGACGCTTCTCTTGATATGCTGGGCAGCGTTCGTCAGGCAGTTATCGACAAGGAAAATACAATTCTGGTAGGCGGCGCAGGCTCTGCTGACGCTATTGCTGACAGAATTACAGAGATAAAGAACCAGATTGAGATGTCCACATCTGACTTTGACCGTGAGAAGATGCAGGAGCGTATCGGCAAGCTGTCCGGCGGCGTTGCAGTTATCAAGGTTGGCGCTGCAACAGAAGTTGAGATGAAGGAAAAGAAGCTCCGCATTGAGGACGCACTTTCTTCCACAAAGGCTGCTGTAGAGGAAGGCATCGTAGCAGGCGGCGGCACTGCACTTATCAACGCTATGCCGGCTGTTGAAAAGCTGATTCCTTCACTGGAAGGCGACGAAAAGACAGGTGCAAAGATCGTTCTCCGTGCACTGGAAGCACCTCTCCGTCAGATTGCTGAAAACGCAGGTCTTGAAGGCAGTGTAATTATTGACAAGATCAGAAGAAGCCGCAAGGTAGGCTATGGCTTTGACGCATACAGCGAAGTATACTGCGACATGATGAGCAGCGGTATTGTTGATCCTACAAAGGTAACAAGAAGCGCACTCCAGAATGCTGCATCCATCGCATCAATGGTACTGACTACTGAGAGCGCAGTAGCAAACATCAAGAAGGATGAACCTGCTGCTGCTGCACCGGCTGGCGGCATGGGCGGAATGTATTAAGAGGCAACACCGCACAAAGCACGCCTGACGGCTCTGCACGCAATCTGCTTGCAGCTTTTCCGCCATATTTCACAAAAAGCCTCGTGAATACACAAAGTATTCACTGCGTTTTTTGTTTCATCTGACAAAAAATCTGACGGCGCATCTTGCGTACAGTCTTTGTGTGGTATTGCCTTAATTCCGGAAATAAAATATATATTGGGAGAGGACGTATGAAAAAAAGTTCCTTAAACCACCGCATAGCCGCTGTACTGATATGTGCAGCGGCTATAGCCGGTATAATGACAGGCTGCGGAAAAAACATTGAGCAGACGGTGAATGTAAACGCAGATTACGGAAAGAATGCTGCTGAGGAAATAAAGGCAGAAGTTCCTTCTGAGGAGCTGTCTTCTGCTGAGGAATCCACCGAAGCCACTGAGCCTGTGAAATTTGACTATACACTATGCTTTTCGGGAGATGTATGCGCCGCAGACAGTGCATATACCACTGCATACTGGAAAAGCAATGGCGAGGATATCACAAAGTGCATAGATGAAACTATGGTAAGTCATATGCAGTCTGCGGATATATGCTTCGTGAACAACGAATTTCCCTACTCTTTAAGAGGAAGTGCGATTCCCTACAAGGATTATACATACAGAGGAAATCCGGAAAATGTAAAGATACTGAAAGATCTTGGGGTTGATATAGTATCCCTTGCAAATAATCATATGTTCGACTACGGCGAGGAGGCACTTCTTGATACTCTGGAAACCCTGGACAATGCAGGCATAAAACGTGTAGGCGCAGGCAAGGACCTGGAGGAAGCCTCTTCCATATATTACTATGACCTGGAAGGACTGAAGGTTGCCTTTATTTCCGGCACAAGAGTTGAGTGGCAGATGCTCACAAGAGAGGCAGCCGAAAATCAGCCGGGTGTATTCAGAACGGTGGAGCCGGCCCTTCTGTATGAAAGGGTAAAGGAAGCAAAGGAAAATGCTGACTATGTGGTGGTGTATATGCACTGGGGCATAGAAGGCGTTACATATCTGGAGGATTATCAGCTCACAACCGGAAACGGTCTGATAGATGCAGGAGCTGACGCTGTTATCGGCGATCATACCCACTGCCTTCAGGGAATAGATTTTTACAAGGGCAAGCCCATTGTTTATTCCCTGGGAAATTACTGGTTCAACGGCAAGACAATGGATACCATGCTTGCTGAGCTGCATATTACCGGAACAAAAGACAATATCAGTACAGAGCTTAAAATAGTGCCGGCAGTGCAGTCCGGCTGTCAGGTGAAATATATAGATACTCCCTCGGAACAGGAATCATTTTACAGCCGTATGATATCAATGTCATATGGTATATCAATAGATAAAAACGGCGTGGTCAGTGACGCTGACTGACAATAGCCGTTATAAAGTGAAGGAAGCTGTGCAGCAAGTGCATGGCTTCCTTTTTTGCGGTGTAACCGGAAGGAGCATTTTCCGATATAATGTAGTATCCTGACAAAAAAGGAGGGATCACAGTGTTGGGATGCAAAATTGTATTGGAATCTTATACTCACGCACGTAAAGCACAGAAATTGCTTGAAGGCTACGGCTATAAATCACAGATAAAACGCACCACCCATACCAGTATGGAAGGCTGTGGGTTTATGCTTATAGTAAACGGCGACTGTACGAGTGTGACAGATATACTGGTCAGCGGCGGAATACCCTATAAAAAACCGGAGAATCTGCGGAGGTACGAAGAATGATAAACTTCGACAACGCAGCCACCACCTATCCTAAACCCAGAAGCGTCCGGAATGCCGTATCAGACGCCATGATATTATACGGCGGGAACGCAGGCAGAGGAGGTCATGAGCTGACAAGGCGCACATCTGAAATGGTGTATTCCGTAAGAGAAACAGCGGCGGAATTTTTTGACGCAAAGCCGGAAAATACCATTTTATGCCTTAACTGCACCCATGCTCTTAATACAGCCATACAGGGCATTCTGGAAAAGGGCGATCATGTTATAATAAGCAGTCTGGAGCATAATTCAGTGTATCGTCCGGTGGCGGCACTTGTAAAGGAAGGGATCATCACCTGCACTATAGCAGAGATCTCTGATGATGACGAAAAAACCATAGAAAATATCAGAAGTGCAGTACGTCCGGAAACAAAGGCTGTAATATGCACCATGGCAAGCAACGTCACAGGACAGATCCTGCCGGTAAGGCGTATAGGAAAGCTGTGCAGGGAAAAGGGAATATGCCTAATAGCGGACGGCGCCCAGGTCTGCGGCGTACTTCCTGTATCCCTTGAAAAGGATAACATTTCCGTGCTGTGTACAGCAGGTCACAAGGGACTCTACGGCATTACGGGAACAGGTCTTCTGATGACGGACTGTAAATTTCCCATAAAGCCCCTCATGTACGGAGGAACAGGCAGTGCCTCGGCACATCCGGAGCAGCCGGATTTTCTGCCGGACAGACTGGAAAGCGGCACTCAGAATATTATCGGTGCGGCATCCATGGGTGCAGGGATTGACTTTGTGAAAAAGAAGGGCATAAAAAATATCTATGAGCATGAAAACAGGCTCTGCAGCCTGTTTATAAGCGGTATAAAGGATATTCCGGGAGTAACGGTATACAGGAAGAAGAATCTTTCCTATGTTCCCATAGTTTCCTTTAATATAGAAGGCGTACCCTCTGAAGAAGCAGCCGAATACCTCAGCAGCAAAGGCTTCTGCCTGAGAGCAGGACTTCACTGTGCGCCTCTTGCCCATAAATCAAATAATACACCGGAAGGCACAATAAGATTTGCTCCTTCTGTGTTCAATAGTGACAGAGAGGTTATGGTTCTTGCTGATACGGTGAAAAAATGTGTCCGTAATTTAAAAAATAGTAAAAAGGTATTGAACTTGTTTGCCGAAATGTGATACAATAAGTACAGAATGACAAACAAGATGCAAAGAGGGCAGAAATGCCCTCATACATAAAGGTCTGAAGTGCAGGGAGGTGCAGTGTGTGTCTGCAATGGATATTATAGAAAGTATCATAAGCGTCGTGAAAACAGCCCAGTGGGTGGATATCCTTGATATCCTGCTGCTGTCATATATTGTGTATGCAGTAATAAAGCTTGTGCGTGAAACACGTGCAGGTCAGCTTATGAAGGGACTGCTTGTATGTCTTATAGCATTCCTTATTGCAAAATGGCTTGATATGAAGGCTATTACATATATCCTCACAGAGGTTTTTGATATAGGACTTCTTGCGCTTGTAATAATGTTCCAGCCTGAACTCAGACGTGCCCTTGAAAAGGCAGGCCACGGAAGATGGGGACTTAATCTCGGACTTAACCGTTCATCTACGGAAAGCGCCGCCATATGGAACAATGCCATTGAAGCAATATGCGATTCCTGCGTTGAGCTTTCAGCAACATATACAGGTGCGCTTATAGTGGTGGAGCGTCAGACGAAGCTGGGGGAACAGATAGCTAACGGTACAGTGCTTAATGCCCAGCCCAGCAAGGAGCTTTTCGGGAATATATTTTACCCCAAAACGCCGCTGCATGACGGTGCGGTAATTATGCGTGACGGTATGATAATGGCGGCAGCCTGCTTTCTGCCCAAGCCCCAGAAAGAGGAGCTGGTAAACAAGAAGCTGGGTTCAAGGCATCGTGCGGCAATAGGAATGAGTGAAAATTCCGACGCCGTGGTAATAGTCGTATCTGAAGAAACAGGTTCTATTTCAGTGGCTGAGAACGGCGTACTGACAAGCGGCTTTACCCGTGAAAGACTCAGTGAATTCCTGCAAAGCCGTCTTATAGAACCGGACGAAGGCTCCGTACTTATGAAGGCAACAAAGCATATTTCACATATCGCAAAGAGAAAGGGAAGAGATAAATAATGAGCGAAACTCAGAAAAAGAATTTTTTTGAACGCCTGAAAAACCTTCACCTTGTGACACTTATGTTTGAAAACCGCATGGCAACTATAATATTTTCAGTGATAATTGCAGTGATAATGTGGTTTGTCATATCAATTACCATCTATCCCACAACTCCGGTTACTGTGAATCATGTTCCGCTGGTGGTGGATCTTACAGGAACAGCGGCTGAGGCTGACGGATACAGCATGATCAACTGCGACGTTGAGGAGGTCAGTGTAAAAATAGAAGGAAGCCGTTCAAAGGTAGGTACGCTGGATTCCACAAATCTTGTGGCATATGCAGAGATCCCGAATATCACCACTGCCGGTACAAAAAATCTCAGCATCGTGGTGAAAAGCACTGACGGCACGGAATTTACAGTAAAATCCATTACGCCCCAGTCGGTAAATGTGCGTTTTGATAAAATAAAAACAGTAACCCTTGATGTTGTGCCGGATCTGAGCAATGTGGAAAGCACAGAGGGCAGCATAATCAATAAGGACAATGTCACTGTAACCCCTGCCACAATAGATGTTACAGGACCTGCTCAGATAGTCAATCAGATAAAAAATGCTTCTGTACTCGTAAATTCAGCGGGAGAGATAGGTGCGGCAACAAAGCTGGTTTCAGAAGATATTGCCTTCTGCGACGCAAACGGCAGCAGAATTCTTGCAGACGAGAAAAGCGGTCTTCAGTATGAAAAGGTGCAGTATACTATTGATATACCCGTGCAGTATACAAAGGAAATGGATATAACCTATCAGCTCAGAGGCGTACCGGGTACATTCAATGAGGAATTTTTGCGGAAAAGACTTATGCTTTCGGTTGACAAGGTAACCCTTGCAGCGCCGGATCAGTCCCTTTCAAATACAGAGGAATTCACGCTGGATACCATACCGCTGAGCAGTATAACCCTTGATTTCTCCAAGAACTACAACCTTGAGGTGCCGGAAGACTACGAAAATCTGTCAAATATAAATACGGTGAACCTTACACTGGATTCAAAGGGTCTGGCACAGAAGGATTTTGTTGTAAGCGAGATAAATATAATCAATGCACCTTCATCTCATACATATTCTGTTGTCACCGGACAGCTTATTGTTACAATAGTAGGAAAGGCTGAATCAATAGAACAGCTTGATCCCAAACAGATATCCGTTACGGTAGATCTGCTGAGTATGCAGCAGGGCGGAGATGAATCCTCCTCTTTCTCATGCGTTCCCACTATATCAATAGATAATTACGACGACGTGTGGGCGGCAGGAGATTATAAAGTAATTGTGAACGCTTCAAAAGCCGATACGGACAGCGAAAATTAAAAGCACTGTAAATCAGTAAAATTGTGAACGCAGACCTGCCGGAAACAGCGGGTCTGTGCTTTTTATTGCAGGGTGGAATTATTTGAAAAAAACCGTAATATAATTAAACAGTATAATTTTATTTGTTTATAGTATACAAATTTCAGCTGAAAAAATTTACGTCCAAAAATGACCAAAATATATTTATTAATAAATCATCTATAGAAAATAAATATATGTGTGTTATAATATCCATATAAGTAAAAATGAACGAATCATTTTGCAAACGTAAATATTTTAGTGAATGGGAAGGAAGATGATTATTATGAAGAAATTCGGCAAACGCATCGGTGCGCTTCTTGTAAGTGCGGCAATGCTCACCGGAATGACAGCGGTTTCATCAGGTGCAATGCTTACAGCAGTTGCAGCTGATACAGGAAGCAAAGCAGTAGTATCTGATACACTGCCAAAGACCCTTGTAATAGCATCACAGGAAGTTGATGCTGATGGTGCTCCCGTAAACAAGACTGAATGTACTTATCTTGCAAGAGTAGCAGATATTGCAGAAAGCGGACTCAAGAGTATTCAGCTGCATTTTACAGCAGATCAGCCTGTAGCACAGTTTGCTTATTATGCAGGTATTTCACTTGATGCAAAGCCCTGGTGGGCAGATCTTACCAAAACAGGCACAAAATGCTCACCTTACAGTGATGATTTTTATCTTACTATCGATTTGTCAGGTGTTAACGTAGGCTATGATGATACATACGGCGAGAAGAAGTTTGAGTTCCAGAACTGCTATGCTCAGTCTGTAAAGGGTGAACCAATAAGCATTACACTTGCAGACGTTACAGCAAACGGCACTAAGGACACAAGCGTAGGCGAAGCACCTGCATCCGGCAATGAAAATACCGGCGGTGCAGGCTATGCAACAGGAAACAGCGAAAGCGGCAACTATACCTTCGTTGACAACGGCGACGGTACAGCTACAATTACATCCACACTGACAAAGAAGATCGATGATATCAGTGCATTCTACCAGAAGAAGTGGTCTGCAGGTTCATCATCATTCAGCGGCGATATCGTTCTTACTCCCAGCCCGGACGGTGAGGACTACAGCGAAGAAGGCTACGAAACAATTGATTCCAGCGGCAATGTAATCAAGAAGAGCGAGGAAGAGATCCGCAAGGAAGGCTTACCTCTCAACAGCCACAAGTTTGCTTACAGCGATTTCGGCGTATATGCAAATGAGTCTGATACATCAGAGATCAAGATCGAATCACTGAATGTAACACTCAGAGCAGATTCAGGCACAAATGTTACACGTGTAATGTACGGCGGCGGTCTGAACGTTAAGGGACATTCTCCTGCTGATACAGAGTGGACAAAGAACCAGGCTGGTCTGAAGAAAGATAAGAATGCCGGCTACTGGTACAATGACATCGGTACAGAAGCTTACCAGGATACACTGGACGCTATCGACGCATACAATGCAGCAAACGGTACTGACATTGCCTTCGGTGTAAACGTTGGCGGCGGAAAGAACCTTGAAAACCAGAATTTCGGCGACTATGTAAATGTAACATGGGACGTACCGGCTGACGTTGTTCCTCATACAACATCAAGCTACAGCGATACAATCTCATTCCAGCTGTGGTACGGCGAAATTGAAGCCGAGGAATACACACCTCTTGACAAGCTTACAATGGAAAGCGCAGCTCTTACATATACACAGTCACTTACATTCCCTTACAAGGCTAAGACCACAAAGAATTACAGCGGAACATCTTTGTCCGCAAATGGTACAGAATTCATGTTCTCTGACTTCGTAAAGAAGGGTACAGACTACGAGATTACCTGTGATGTTTATGCGATCCTGTTTACTGTAAAGGCTGCAAGTCCTGTTGACACAATGGTACTGGGCGCAGGTACAACAGTTCGTGAAAACTGCTCAAAGGCAACATCTGATTACTGGGTACAGGCAGACCTTGTACCGAGTGAAGAACAGGGCAAACCTTTCGCACTTATCAGCGCAGACGAAAGCAAGAGCGAGTATACATTCATGTGGACAATGCCCGGCGTTATTGCGTCCGGCGTAAAGCCCGGCGAAGAGCTCAGCAGTACATCTTACCGCAACTACATCAGCACAGAACAGCCTACCGACAACTTCAAGCTTGGTCTTTACTATGCCGGCATGAAGGGCAAGACAGTATCCGATGTTCAGGTTAAGGATGTTACACTTTACTATACAACAGATGACAGAAGAAACTCCGCAAAGAAGGATATGTTCGAGGATGATCTCTTTGTACGTCCCGGCAAGCTGGTTATGGAAGTTGGCGATACAGAAACACTGCAGGCAAATGTTGCTGACTGTATCTTCAAGACAGGGGATATTGACATTGTAACAGTTGACGACAACGGCAATGTTACAGCAGTAGGCGCAGGTGAAACTGTAATCACTGTTGAATCTCCTCAGGGACAGAAGACAGAGGTTCAGGTTGTTGTAAATGCTGCTGCTACCACCACCACAACAACAACTACCACAACAACCACCACTACAACAACTACTACCACTACTACAACCACAACTACATTTGATCCCAAGCTCAATGCACTTTACGGTGACACAAACCTTGATGATGAAGTATCTCTGATTGACCTTGTATACCTTAACAAGTACAATGCAGGCATCATGAAGTTCAATCCTCAGCAGATGGAAAACGCCAACTGCCTGTATGATGACGTTATCAATGCAAGCGACTCACTCATACTTCTGAAGTACATGGTTGCAATTGTTGATGTTCTCGGACCGGGAGCAACACTTAACTGATTAACATGATTCAGATTGTTTACAATTAAATATAATAAGGCTGCCGCAGAGGGAATTCTGCGGCAGCCTTTTTTTGCTCTTTTAATAAGCTTCAAGCTTGGTTTTCAGTTTGCGTATTATCTTTTTTTCAAGACGTGAAATATATGACTGTGATATGCCTATAGCCTCTGCAACCTCCTTCTGGGTACGTTCATGGCCGTCTGCAAAGCCGAATCTCAGCTCCATTATCTCACGTTCACGAGGTTCAAGATCCGATACAGCCATGTGAAGCATTTCTCTTTCAGCTTCGGATTCAACACCTCTGCATACCACGTCTTCATCAGTGCCGAGAATGTCGGACAAAAGGAGTTCGTTGCCGTCCCAGTCAATGTTCAGCGGTTCATCAATTGAAACCTCGCTGCGGTACTGGGAGGCTTTTCTGAGGAACATGAGGATCTCATTTTCAATGCAGCGTGAGGCATAGGTTGCAAGCTTTATCTTTTTTTCGGGGCAGAATGTATTTACAGCCTTTATAAGACCGATACTGCCAATGGAAACCAGATCCTCCATACCCACGCCGCTTGATTCGAATTTTTTAGCGATATACACAACAAGCCGCAGGTTATGAACGATAAGAGTATCACGTGCCTTCGGGTCGCCCTTTGAAAGCCGGCTGAATACCTCCCTTTCCTCTTCGCCGGTAAGCGGAGGAGGAAGGGTATCTGTTCCGTGTATGTAGTGGATGCTGCATTTCGGCAGCAGCCGCTGAAGCAGTCTGCCCAGGCGTTCTCTGAATGAAAAAAGCGTTCCCATAAATTCTCCTTTCACATTACATGAAGCAGGTTAGGATTGAATATGGCGGAATTCTGCCCTTCTGCGATTCCTGCCAGTGCGTCGACTTTTCTGATTTTTCCGCTGCTTATGCTTCTGATAATGATCTCGTCGGGACGAAATGCCGCAATTACATCACTGCCTGAAACTGTGGAAAATGGCACCGGTCTGTAACCCGGCAGCCCTGCAGGTTCAGAGATACCCGGTATGGAGAGAAGCGCCTCCTTTCCGAAAATGATGACAGGCATACCTGTAAAGCAGTCAGTAAGGCTGTTTCCTGTATCCGGAATGCCTTTCTGTTTTGCGGTATGAGTACCCAGACGCAGGATAACCTCATACATTTCATCGGAATGAAAATACCTAAGTCTGACCCATGAAAACAATCTCAGCAAAAAATAAGCTGCGGCAGTGCATAAAATGAGGGCTATCAGTGAAAAATGTAGGTATATGCAGCTGCCGCTCCATATGAGAATATTTGTATCCGAAAAGCTGCATAATGCCAGCATGAAACCTGCAAATGCAAAGCTTGTGCATATAAACACAGTCAGACATCTGAGAAAGCGTCTTACGGAGGATATCCCGAATGCCGCCGCCACAGGTATCACAGCGGACAAAAGCTTCAGTCCCAGAGATAATACCGTCGGCATGGGCGGCAGAAGCACTGTAAGAGATGTCAGACTTCCTGCGGCAGCTGCAAGAATGCAGCGTATACCGGAGAGCCTTGTATGGGTAAGCCTTGCAGTGCCACGGAGCAGCAGCCAGTTTACGTACAGATTCAGTATCAGCAGCACATCAATGTATATTGTATGTATAAGAATCACCGCCTCTACTTATTATAGCAAAGGCGGCGGGAGAATATTGTCAAATGAAAGTCAGAAGCAAAACTGAGAGGAGATTTTTTTATGAAGCAGTTATCCGAGGTCATGGAAAGAATGCGTTATGCACAGAGGGAATTCGCCTGCTTTTCCCAGGAAAAGACAGATGAGATATTCAAAGCGGCAGCAATGGCGGCAAATAACATGAGGATACATCTGGCGGAAATGGCGGCAGAGGAAACGGGCATGGGAATAGCTGAGGATAAGGTGATAAAGAATCATTATGCGGCTGAATATATTTACAATGCCTATAAAAACACAAAGACCTGCGGCGTTGTTTCCAGGGACAGATCCATGGGAACTCTTCAGATTGCGGAGCCTGTCGGGATAGTTGCGGCGGTTATTCCCACCACAAATCCCACTTCAACAGTAATATTCAAGGTGCTTCTCTGTCTGAAGACCCGCAATGCGGTAATAATTTCACCTCATCCACGGGCGAAGAAATGCACCGCCGAGGCAGCAAGAATACTTCGTGAAGCGGCAGAAGCGGCAGGAGCGCCGAAGGGCATAATTGAATGTATAGAAGAGCCTTCGTTAGAGCTTACAAATGAAATAATGCAGAAGGCAGACATTATCCTTGCAACAGGCGGTCCCGGCATGGTAAAAGCCGCATATTCCAGCGGAAAGCCTGCCCTTGGCGTAGGCGCAGGCAATGTTCCTGCCATCATAGACGAATCTGCTGATATAAAACTGGCGGTAAGCTCTGTGGTTCACTCCAAAACCTTTGACAACGGTCTGATATGTGCCTCCGAGCAGTCAGTCCTTGTGCCGGAAAGCATTTTCGGAGAGACTATGGAGGAATTCAGGCTCCGTGGCTGTCATATTTTATCAGATGATGAAACAGAAGCCGTCAGAAAAATCATTCTGAAAGACGGCGTACTGAACGGCAGAATCGTAGGTCAGTCCGCTTTGAAAATTGCAGAACTTGCCGGGATAAGCGTAAGCTTTGATACGAAGGTGCTTATAGGTATTGCAGAGGACGCAAGTCCTGAGGAGCCATTTGCCCATGAAAAGCTGTCGCCAATTCTTGCACTGTATAAAACGAAGGATTTTGAAGACGCCCTCTGCAAGGCAGAACGGCTCATAGAGGACGGCGGCTACGGTCATACAGCCTCAATATTTATTGACGCTGAACGGGAAACAGAACGTCTTGCAGCATTTGCCGCCCGTATGAAAGCCTGCCGTCTGGTGGTGAATTCGCCTTCCTCCCACGGCGGAATAGGTGACCTTTACAATTTCAATCTTTCGCCCTCGCTGACCCTTGGCTGCGGAACCTGGGGCGGAAATTCCGTATCGGAAAATGTAGGCGTGAAACATCTTCTGAATATAAAAACTCTTGCGGAAAGAAGGGAAAATATGCTGTGGCTGCGTGTTCCTCAGAAGGTTTACTTTAAAAGAGGCTGTCTGTCCTCAGCACTGA
This sequence comes from Ruminococcus sp., assembly GCA_051882155.1. GTDB lineage: Bacteria > Bacillota > Clostridia > Oscillospirales > Ruminococcaceae > Ruminococcus_C. The sequence continues at coordinate 25,973 of JBJERG010000051.1, read as the reverse complement.
GGGAGCTTAAAGATGAATACAGGGCAGAGAGAGCCTTTGTTGTAACGGATTCATTTCTGTTCCGTTCCGGTAACGTGAGAGCAGTAACTGACCTTCTTCACGAAATGGATATAGCATACCAGGTATATTCCGACGTAGAGCCTGACCCTACACTTAAAAGTGCAATGGCAGGTGCAGAAGCAATGAGAAGCTTTTCACCCGACGCAGTAATTGCCTTCGGCGGCGGTTCTGCAATGGACGCTGCAAAAATAATGTGGCTGCTTTACGAAAACCCGCAGGCAGATTTTATGAGCATGGCAATGCGCTTTGCTGATATAAGAAAACGTATCTACAGTTTCCCGAAAACAGGCGAAAAGTCCGTATTTGCGGCAATTCCCACTTCCTCCGGAACAGGCTCGGAGGTTACGCCCTTTGCGGTAATAACCGATGAGGAAAGCGGCATCAAGTATCCTCTTGCGGATTATGCTCTTCTGCCCACCATGGCAATTGTTGATCCGGAGCTTTCCATGAGCCAGCCGAAATCCCTTACAGCCGCTTCCGGAATAGACGCCCTTACCCATGCACTGGAAGCCTATGCCTCAGTTATGGCAAGCGATTATACTGACGGACTTGCACTTACGGCGATAAAAAATATATTTGAATATCTTCCTGTATGCTATGACGACGGAGGAAATGTAAAGGCAAGAGAAAAAATGGCAAATGCAGCCGCCATTGCAGGCATAGCCTTTGCAAATGCCTTTTTAGGACTGTGTCACTCAATGGCACATAAGTTAGGAGCATTTCATCATCTTCCTCACGGCGTTGCCAATGCCCTGCTTATTACTGAGGTAATGAAGTTCAACATCTCAAAAGCACCTGCAAAAATGGCAACCTTTTCCCAGTACGCCTATCCTCATACTCTGGAGAGATACTGTGAATGTGCAAAGTTCATAGGCATTGAGGGCAAAAATGAAGACGAGCTGTTTGACGGACTCATAAGGAAAACAGAAGAGCTTAAAAAGCATATAGGCATAAAGGAAAACCTTCGGGCTTACGGCATAAAGGAGGAGGACTTCACAGCAAGCCTTGATGCAATGACAAAGCAGGCGTTTGACGACCAGTGTACCGGAGCAAATCCACGTTATCCGCTTATGAGCGAGATAAAGGAAATCTATCTGAGGATTTTATAAAAACATTTACAGGTGCGGAGTGAAATTCCGTACCTGTTTTTATTGGTACTTTACAAATGTAACTGAATTATGTTATAATGAATGTAAGCATTTATTAAGGCTCTCCTGAAAGGGGAGCTGTCAGCGTAAGCTGACTGAGGGGTTTAAACCCGAAAATTAAAATCAACAAAAAGATTGAAGCTTAAACCCTCCCACCACCTTCGGTGGTCCTCCCTCCCTTTCAGGGAGGGCATTATCTCTGTTATAATATTATTGCAGATAATTAATAAAAAAGGAGAAATCCAATGCCACTTAGAAAACTGAAAATATTACCGGCAGTATGCTCTGTGATACTTTCATGTGCTGTACTGCGGATATGTTCTGTTAATGCAAACGCCCTTTCACCCTGTACGCCCTTTCCCATAGCATGGCAGCAGCGTGATGATGCAGGAGCAGAAAATCAAAGGCTTTCATACATACCTGAATTGGAAAACTGGTGCTATTACCCATGGAACAGAGGAACGGAAACAAATAACACAGTTGGTCTTGCAGGATGCAGTCTTTTTTCCGTGATAAATAATGTCTATTACCATACAGGAAATGTTCCCGACCCGAGAGTACTTGCAGATTTCGCCCTTCGTGAAGGCTACAGAACTGCGGGAGTCAGCGGCGTGAAGGCTGAATTTTTCAATGGTTTTGTCACGGAATTCGGCTCTCAGTACGGAATGCAGTATGCAGGCAGCACCCGTTCTGCCGCTGAGGTTCTTGCCCATGTGAGAAACGGCGGCTCCTCCAGTTCAAATATTTATGGTCACTGGATAAATATTGTGGATTACGACGAGGAAAATGACCTTTATCTGATACTGGATTCATGTCATACCTGTCCGAGAGGAAATAACATCACATGGACGGATAAGGAGAACGGTGTTGCATGGCTTACGCCCGGAGAGCTTCTTGAAAAGGGAAAAAGCGGATATTACGGTATAGATGAGAGATATTCAGCACTTTTTACATTTGATTATACCTTCGCTGCCCTTCAGAGCGACGCCAATGCAGACGGCGTTATTGATACGAGAGATGCACAGGCTGTCCTTGTAAATTATGCCTTTACATCAGCAGGAATACAGCCGACGCCCTATCATGCTCATCCGAAGCAGAATGAGCTTTGCGAAATTTCTGCGGACGCCAACGGCGACGGTGCAGTAAATACAGGCGACGCTGAATATATTCTTGATATATACGCAAAAACTGCGGCGGTTTCTGATAATGAAGAGGAGATCGCAGATAATACAACTGAGGAGGCGGAGTAAAATGCAGTCATCAGAAAAAATGTTCCATCTCAGCTGTACACCGGAGGATATCGGCAGGTATGTGCTTCTGCCGGGCGCTCCGGAACGTGCGGACGTTATAGCCACTTACCTTGATGATGCAAGGCTGATAGGCAGGAACAGGGAATTCACCATATGGACAGGAAAGCTGTCGGGTGAATATGTAACGGTAACCTCCACCGGAATAGGAGGACCTTCTGCCGCAATAGCAATGGAAGAGCTTGTAATGTGCGGAGCAGATACGTTTATAAGAGTAGGCACCTGCGGAGGAATGCAGCCGGATATTCTTCCGGGACAGCTTATCATTCCCACCGGTGCTGTACGCATGGAAGGCACATCTCATGAATATATGCCCTCTGCCTATCCTGCGGTTCCGGATTTCGGACTGACATCTGAGATCGTGAATGCGGCAGAGGCCCTGTCATATCCCTTCAGGGCAGGAGTGGTTCACTGCAAGGATTCCTTTTACGGACAGCATGACCCGGCACACAAGCCTGTTGCAAACCGTCTTATCAATGACTGGAACGCATGGAAAGCTGCCGGAGTTCTCGCTTCGGAAATGGAATCTGCGGCACTCTTTGTAGTGGCGGCAACCCTTCATGTGCGTTGTGCAACAGTGCTTAATATGATCTGGAACCAGGAAAACAAGGAAGGCTACGGCACTGATTCCCCACCGAAGCTGGACATGGACGCCGCCATAAAAACGGCGGTGGAAGCTCTTCGCAGAGTGATAGCAAAAGATAACGGCTGATAAAAAGGCTGACGCAAACCGTGTGCGTCAGCCTTCTGTTTTTGGGGATTTATGTTAAACTATGCCTTTACTGCCAGAAGATAAGCAGATCTTCTGCGGCGTCATATATATTCGGGAAATGCCTTATCAGTGAGCTGTCACGTACTCCGATAAGCAGAAGCCAGCTTATTGCCACTGTCAGCACTGCACCCGCTGCGGAAAGCTTGTACCTCATTCCGTATCCCTCAGATCTGCCAAGGGCATAGAGAATTGCAGCGGCGGCACATATTGCAAGAACAGGAAGGAAATCAAGAATATATCTGTCTATCGCACCTGCCATACAGAAATTCAGCCAGCCTATAATGAGGCACAGGGCAATGCCCAGGAGAAGCACCCATTTTCTGAGAATATATGATGACTTTTCCGTCTGAAGGCAGTTCTTTCTGCTTACAGCCGCCGGAACAAAGAGCATTCCTATGGTTATCAGTGGATATGTGAATGCACCGATTGCAGGACCCAAGTATGTGTATCTGGTGTAATTGTTCAGTACGCAGAAGGTAGGCTCCATGAATGGGAAACTTGCCTTTGGTCTGGGCAGCTGTAAGAGGTAGTGATACAGCATAGGGAATATGCCGGACAGCATAACCGTATTGGCATGAACGTCGCTTACCGTCAGCTGATATGCCGCACCGAAATCAAAGGGCGAACCGAATCTTGCGGCATTATACCACATAATGACAGCCGCTCCGGATATTACAGGTACAAGAAAGCTTCCTGCCTGGGCAATTTTATATTTTACGCTCATAGTTTTATCTCTGAGAATGCCTATGAAAAATGGCAGCAGAACAAGTCCTAAAAGTGCCGTTCCCGGACGTGAGCCTGCGCAGAATGCAAGAGAAGCACCGGAAACAAAGAGCTTTGCAAGGCGTCTGACGGGAGAATCTTCCGAACACGCCGTTATTCCCGCCCACAGACACAGGAAGAGCCAGAACATACCGGAAAGTATGGGAAGGTTGTAACGGTTTACCTGATTCATGCAGGTGTATATACCGGCACAGCTTACTCCTGCCGTCATAAGGAGTATCAGCATTAAGAGGTTTATTTTAGGAACAAGCTTTTTGCACAGGGCAATGAGGGTCTGGCAGAAGAAGAATACAGCCAGTATCCCGAAAAACATGGACGCCATTGCTAAAGACGGAACATTTCCTGTTATCATATAGTAGGGATAATAGAATGTCAGTACAGGAGCGGCACCGAAATAACAGTAATAATGTCCGTCGTAATAGGCATAATCCCAGTGATATACGGCACTTTCCGCTTCACGGACAGTACGGTCATAGACATTGTCAAGCTCTGCAAGCTTCGGGTCGGCGTCTAAATCCAGATAAACCTGACCCTTCTGAAATGCGTCAAAGGTATAGGAAAAAGGGTCGTTTATCGACAGTGACGCCGGATCCTCATAAGGCACAGCCTTTTCATAGGGATTCAGAAATATAACCGAGCTTAAAGCCAGCAGAAGAACGGCAGCCTGAACTGCTATATTATGGCTTGTTCTGCTGTCGTCAAATACTACACGGTAGAGTTTCAGCTCTTTGATTATGAGAATAAGTGCAAAACCTGTTAAGAGAACAAAAAACCGCAGAGCAGAAAATTCAAAGGGCAGTGCATTTACAGCAGTTATTGAATTTATGGTAACCCACTTTGAAATATTTGAAAAGCTGAGCTTTACTGCATGGAGCTGTCCATAGGGGCTTATTGAAGCAGTAAAAGGGCGGTCAAATGCCATGGTGAATTTGTCCTGTGCCATTTCAAAGCTTTCAGACAAGTTGTCGTCCTTTATCTGAACAGACACCTCAAAGGGCAGACTTTCTTTTGTCCTCTGCTGTTCCATATCAAATACAAGACCCTTTGTAAATTCCGGCGGAGCTTCAAAGATAATCTCAGTATTGCCCCTTACGCTTATCTTGTTTCCGGAATGTCTGCCGTCACCCTCTATCTGTGCAGTACTGAGGGACATTTCCTCCTGCAAAGGCTCTGCTGTAAAGCTTTTCATGTTGAAAATGAACACTTCACAGAGCAGTATTGCCATAGCGGCGATGAGAAGTTTTCCGAAGATGCGGAAGAGCCGCTTGTTATCCGTCATATAAAGTATTGCCGAAGCCTGTACAAGACAGGATATGACGGAAGCAGTCCATACGGAAATATTATTCTCCGTAAATGTAAATGTGCTTATCAGAATGGAAATGACCGTTAAAAAAAGTGCAGTGAGGGCAGAGGTTATCATAAAAGACAACCCGGTTTTTCCCAGGCACGATTTTTTTACAGGTATTATCCTTTCGAAAAGCACACGCTTTTCCGGCAGTTTAAAGCCTGCCCACAGGGCAAAGGCAGCCCCGCCTGACAGGAACGCCGCCAGTGCCATTGTTAAAATGTGATTCATTGTATCAAAACCTTTCTTAAAAAATTCCCATTTTATTATATAACATCTGTCAGGAAAATGTCAAGCATATGTAAAAAAAAGCCCTTCTCACGAAGAGAAGGGCGATTTGATTTTCGATCATAAAATAGGAAGCGCAGTGTAGTGACCTACAAGGTGCTGCATAATAACGGTTACGTCCTTAGTGGAAAGCACACTGTCATATGAACAGTCAGAGTTTGCGATCTGCTCAACATTAAGTGTAACAGCTCCCACAAGGTATTTGTGCAGTAATACTGCGTCTGCAACTGTAACTGCACCGTCACAGTTTACATCACCGTAAATGGAAGCGTATGCGCTGTTTACGATAACGTCTGTACGTACAGCAGTTGTAGAAGTAACGGAAACCTCTGTTGTAGTATCAGCAGATGTTGTTTCTGTGGCTTCAGTTGTTTCAGTTGTTTCTTCAGTTGTCTGAACAGTTGTTTCCGTTGTTTCGGAAGTTTCTGTTTCAGTTATGGTGGTTTCTTCTGATGTTACAGAAGTTTCAGCCGGAGCTGTGGTTGTTTCTGCAACAGTAGTTGTTGTGGTTGTTTCTGTTGCTGTGGTAGTTTCAGCAGTTGTGGTTTCGGAAACTTCACTGTTCTCGCAGGAAATCAGATAATCCATGGAACAGTATCCGGAATAGTTTCCGTAAGTAAGCTTTGCCCAGCCGGCGCCTGTTTCTGTAACAGTAACAACTGCGCCGTTAGGTATTTTAGTAACGATAGAGTAACCGGTTCCCGGACCGCTTCTCATATTAAGAGAAGAAGCAGTAACGGTGTATGTGCCTGCGCCGTCTTCGGTAAACTGAATCGCAGGTGTAGTTGTTGTGGTTGTAGCCTGTGTGTTTTCAGTGCCGCCCATGTCCAGACCGCAAAGATATGTATAAACCATCTTTGTTCTTGTGACAAAGGCACTGCCGGAACTGTAGTTGTCGTTAAGAGCTGCCTTGTACATATCATCAAGTGTTACAGCAGCATAGGATCCTGCGTAGGAAGCCGCTCTTTTAGCGATCCTTGCTGCGATACCACTGCCGAAATTGTAGATATCTGCATAAAGAACAAGCGCTCCTGCATCGGTAAGACCCTTGTTCTGTCCTGTGACAATGTAGCCCTGTACGTCCTCAGCCGCCTGAGCGTCCTGTGCTGCAATTCCGCATTCGGAGGAAAGCAGTTCAGAAGCCGCCTTGGCTTCAGCTGTGGTAAAGGTACGATAGTTCCAGTTTGCCCCACTCATAATCTCGCTGTAAAGGGCTGTTCCCAGTGTTTCCTCTGCAAAGGCAGGGTCAATCTGGCAGGCTCTTTTCATAACGTTCAAAGCTCTTGAAGCGTGCCACTGTAATTTGCCGACGCTGACAGCGCCGCAGTCGTTAGGATTTACAGAACCGTATGAGCCTTCGTGTGAGATGATGCATTCAATTGCGACAGAGGTCATTTCTTCCAGCGTTGCAGCTGAAATAGCTGACGGTGCTGCAAATGCTGACAGCATCAGTACGAGTGCGGTCACGCAGGAAACCCCGACAGCCGAAATTCTTTTCAACATATTAAGTATACTCCTTTTTCTTAAAAACAAGTTTGAAATTTGCAAGCAGCAGTCAAGGCTGCATTGCTGTACGGCTTTAAGTAAAAATGCTTGCCGTTTGCAATGCGTCTGCATGAAATCGAAATTATTCCATTGTAAAGTTTCTGTATGGATTTCTGCTGAAAACATAACCAGGTGCTTCGCTCCGGCACATTGTCCTGTGCCATACAATTAAGTTCAGCGCCGGTCTGCCTTCGCAGACCCTTTTAAGCATTGCATGATATGAACTGGTTTCATATCACGGAAGGTTACAGCATCAGAACCGGTGTGTTTCACCGGGTATGCCAATCACCGTACCCTATAATTATACCACATCTGTAACCGAATTGCAAGACTTTTGCGATTTGTTCAGCTGTTATTCATGTAACAGATACATACTTTTGTTTTTATATTCCACAATATTTGGATGTTGTTACGGAAATTGTGAACTGTATAAGTATGCACAGAATATTTTTTTTAAACAAAAAAGTACTTTCCTGGCGAAAAAAGTCTGCCCGAAAAGGCATTCAGAGCCTTCAGAAATGTCGCAGGAACGTGCATTTTCAGGAAAAATGGCGCCCGGGAATCCTGTCAAAAATCACGTTTAATTTTTTTAGTTGCATAAATATTTGTGGAAAAAGGCTATTGAAAACACTGTGAAAATTAGGTATAATAGTTGTAGCGGTACAATCGGCGCTCTGTGCCGCAGGGGTAAGAGGGAAATGGCTTTCTTCCTTAAAAAATAATGTTCGCCGGAGGATGGAGATGAATAATGGCTGAAAAGAATACAGCAAAACGTGCTGAGCTGAAGGAAGCTTTTGTAAACCGTCTGAAGCTGGAGTGCAATGTTGCACCGAACGAGGCGTCTGACAAGCAGATATATCAGACTCTCTCTGCTATGATGGTGGAAACTCTGAAGCGCAAGCGTCAGCATTTTGTCAATCGTGTGCATTCCGAGGGCCGCAAGCAGGCTTATTATCTTTCAATGGAATTTCTGATGGGTCGTTCTCTGAAGACCTCACTGTACAACCTGGAACTGGTGGAGGATTTCACAGCTATTCTCAAGGAATTTGACATCAATCTTGATAAGATCTATGAATGTGAGCCTGACGCAGGACTTGGCAACGGCGGTCTGGGAAGACTGGCTGCCTGCTATCTTGACGCTATGGCTACACAGGAAATTCCTGCAAAGGGTCACTCCATTTGCTATGAATACGGTATTTTCCAGCAGAAGCTTGAAGACGGCTGGCAGACAGAGTTCCCGGACAACTGGCTTCCCGGCGGCAGTGTATGGCTGGATTCCAAGCCGGATGAGGCTATTGAAGTTCACTTCGAAGGCGATATCAAGGAGTACTGGCAGGATTCCTACCACTATCTTTCCCACGAGAATTATAATACAGTAGTTGCAATTCCCTATGACCTTTATGTTTCCGGCTACGGCAGCGAGGGTGTTTCCACACTTCGTCTGTGGCAGGCAAAGGCACCCAGCTTTGACATGAAGTCATTCAACGACGGCAACTATGCAAGCGCTCTGAGCCAGAATTCCATGGCCAACGCTATTTCCAAGGTTCTTTATCCCAATGATAACCACCTTGAGGGCAAGTCCCTTCGTCTGCGTCAGCAGTACTTCCTGTGTGCAGCAGCTGTGGGCGATATCGTAAACCACCACATGAGCGTTTACGGTACACTTGACAACCTCCACGAAAAGGTTGCTATCCACATCAACGATACACACCCGACTCTGGCAATTCCGGAGCTTATGCGTGTGCTTCTTGACGACTGCGGCTATACATGGGATCACGCATGGGATATCGTAACTCATACATTCGCTTACACCAACCACACCGTTATGGCTGAGGCTCTGGAAAAGTGGGATGTAAACCTTGTAAAGCACGTTATTCCGAGAATCTTCTCAATTATAGTTGAGATCAATAACCGTTACTGTGCCGCACTTATGCAGCGCAACGGCTACGACAGTGCTAAAACAACACGTATGTCCATTATCAAGGACAACCAGATCCATATGGCTACCCTCTGCGTTATGGCTTCACACAGCGTAAACGGCGTTTCCAAGCTGCATTCCGAGATCATCAAGGAATCTGTTTTCCATGAAGAATATCTGGATACTCCCGAAAAGTTCAAGAACGTTACAAACGGTATCGCATACAGAAGATGGCTTTATCAGTCCAACCCGGGTCTTACAAAGCTTCTGAAGGACAAGATCGGCGACGGCTTCCTTATGGATGGCAGCGAGCTTCAGAAGCTCCGTGCGTTTGCAGATGATGAGGCTGTACTGGCGTCACTTCGCAAGGTAAAGAAGGAAAACAAGCAGAGATTCGCAAAGTATGTAAAGCAGAAGAGCAGTGTTATCATCAATACTGACAGCATCTTCGACGTACAGGTAAAGCGTCTGCACGAATACAAGCGTCAGCATCTGAATGTAATGAACATTCTGGCGCAGTATCAGTATCTCCTTGACAATCCCAATGCTGACTTCACTCCCAAGACCTATATCTTCGCAGCAAAGGCTGCACCGGGTTATTATCTTGCAAAGCAGATAATCAAGATGATCTGGGCATTGTCCGAGGAAATCCGCAAGAATCCGAGAATTTCCGAAAAGCTGTCTGTATACTTCCTTGAAGACTACAAGGTAACACTTTCCGAGCTGCTCATGCCTGCAAGTGATATTTCTGAGCAGATCTCTCTGGCAGGTACAGAGGCTTCCGGTACAGGCAACATGAAGCTTATGCTGAACGGTGCTGTAACTCTGGGTACACTGGACGGTGCAAACATTGAGATCGGTGACGCTGTAGGGGAGGACAACATTCTCATCTTCGGCATGAAGACTGACGAAGTAAACGCTCTGAAGGCTCACGGCTATCACCCTGAGCAGTACTACAACAGCAACCACATTATCAAGAGCTGTATCGACCGCATGAATTCAGGCATCAATGGCTGTACATTCCAAGAGGTTGCAAATTCTCTTAAGAATTCCGACCCGTATATGGTACTGGCTGACTTTGATTCCTATGCAGCAGTACAGAAACGCAGCTCTGAGCTGTACCGTGATGAGAAGAAGTGGACTCAGATGTCCCTCCAGAACATTGCAGGTGCAGGCATATTCTCTGCTGACCGTGCTGTAAACGAGTACGCAAAGGATATCTGGGGCATTAAGTAATGCAATAATATTTCAGTTAATAAAAAGGACTGCTTCAAATGAATGGAGCAGTCTTTTTTGTTTTTGTTTAAAACGCCACTGTAAACTGTGCATATTTGCCGTACTGGCTCTCTGCGTAAAGGTCGCCGCCGTGGGCGACCATTATCGCCTTTGCAATGGACAGTCCCAGTCCGAAGCTGTTTGTATGGGTATTCCGTGACTTTTCACAGCAGTAGAATCTGTCGAAAATATGAGGCAGTGCCTCCTCAGAAATGCCTTCGCCGGTGTTATAGACAGTCAGCACAGGGCGGTAATTCTTTCTGTGAAGGGTGACTTTGATCTGTCCCTTTTCCGGTGTGTATTTAAAGGCATTGTCAAGAAGCACGGATATTACCTGTTTTATATCATCGCATATTCCGCTGTAATATATGTTTTCCGCAATATCATAGGTGAAATCGATATTATTCTCAAATGCAAGGCTCTCAAAGGGCAGAAGTATTTCCTCACAGCTTTCGGAAAGAGAGAATTTTCTTTTTTCCATGCAGTATTCGGCTTCATCAAGGCAGGCGAGAGTCAGAAGTTTCTTTATAAGAGTATTCATGCGTTCTGCTTCCGAAAGAATGTTCCGGAGATGCTTTCCTGTTTCCTCCGTTGCCGTCATTGCCTGGGCATTGAGTATTATTGCGGAAATAGGCGTTTTCAGCTCGTGGCTTGCGTCGGATATGAACTGCTTCTCACGTTCAAGGGCTTTTGTGGCAGGAGCAGTTACAAATTTTGACAGATAAAAGCTTACCCACAGTATCAGACCGAAGGACGCGATAAGAACAACAGTTGTTCCGAAAATCTCAGCAGCATAATGTCTTCTGGGCTGTATTTCTGCAAACAGTATGTATTTTTTTTCCGCATCTTCATGGGAAACGTATACAAAGGATTTCATTCTTCCGCTGCGGCTGTCTTTTTTCTCTATTTCCTGTGCTGCATATGCAATATCCCTGTTGTCCACGGCGGTTCCGTCAGATGAATTCAGGCTCAGCAGATTGCCTTCACTATCGAATTCCGCCAGAAAAAATTCAGCGGAATATTCGTATTGAATATTGGGAACGTTGTTTTCATAGAATTCGCTGCTGTCTGCAATGCTTTCCAGATATTGTTTTACATCGTGGCGGTAGAGATAATTTCTGTATGCCTTGTTTATAAAAAATATTGAACTGAATACCACTGTCAGCAGAGTCATTGTAACGATTACAAATTTAAGCCGTATCTTCTTAACCATTATCCTTCACCTCAATGGAGTATCCCACATTCTTGGTGGTGACTATCTGGACGGACGCCTTTATAAATCTCAGCTTTTTTCTGAGAAATGAAACATAGACCTCAATATTGTTGTATTCCGTAGCGTCAAGAGGACCCCAGACCTTTGTTATAAGGGTATCCTTGGGCATGATGCGGGAACTGTTTATCATAAGGCATTCCATCAGCTGAAATTCCTTGTGTCCCAGTTTTACGGAACGGCTTCCGCAGCGAAGCTCCTGACGGTGCTTTGAAAGAATGACATCGCCGAAGGAAAGCTCATCAGAGGAGGCACTGCCTGATGTTCTTGTCCTTGCCCTTATCCTTGCCAGAAGCTCCTGGGCGTCAAAGGGCTTTGTGATGTAATCGTCCGCACCGCTGTCCAGACCCTCGATCTTATCGCTGAGCTGGGATTTTGCGGTAAGCAGAATCACCGGAACGGTTACACCCTCGCTGCGGGCATTTTTAAGTACCTCAATGCCGTTCATTCCCGGCAGCATGATATCCAGCACCGCAAGGTCGTACATACCGCTTAAAATATAGTCAAGACCGCTTATACCGTTGTCCACCACGTCCACAGAATAATTTTCCCGTGAAAGTATGGCTTCCAGTCCGTCGGCTATTTCCTTTTCGTCCTCAATTATAAGTATTCGCATAATATTCTCCGTTTATATTTCACAGCGCACAGCGCAGTTTGATACATATTTCCTATGATATAATTATACACCTTTTATACAGCAAGTTCAATACATCATAAAATTTTTAAATTTTTTTAAAGTTTAAGGATATTCAATCTTTATTTAAGCTGCATATAATAAAATTATAATGTTTGTATAATAATATATTGGAGGCGACGGCTTGAAGCATAAAAAGTTGTGGACGGTACTGGTGGTTGTGTTCTGCGCACTGCTGGTGGCTATGATGGTAAAGGCATATTTTGACGGAAAATTTGACTCGGTTGAAACACTTCAGGAGTATATAAGCGGTTTCGGAGTGTTCGGACCTCTGGTTCTGACTGTGATACAGGCTCTACAGGTTATAATACCTGTACTTCCGGGATTTCTCGGCTGTGCTGTAGGATCAATTCTGTTCGGACCTTTAGTGGGCTTTCTGTGCAACTATATAGGTATATCCGCAGGCTCTATCATAGCATTTATGCTTGCAAAAAAATACGGAGCCGGTCTTGTGGAAAGCCTTATTTCCAAGGAAAAGTATGATAAATATGCAGGCTGGGCGGCAAGGAGCAAATCGTATACTGCCCTTCTTTTCTGGGGTATGGTACTGCCGCTTTTCCCTGATGATTTTTTCTGTTATTTTTCGGGACTTACAAAAATGACCCTGAAAAAATTCAGCTGGATAATTGTAATAGGCAAGCCGTGGTGCATTCTGGCTTACAGTCTGTTTTTTGACAAGATGGGAGAATGGATATGAACGAGGAAAAGAAAATACTGGGTTACTATGACTACACCGTTCTGCTTACGTATATAGGGCTTATTTTCGGCGTTGCAGGTCTTACCCTTATAATGAGCGGAAATCCGAACGGTGCAATATTCTGTCTTATGATATCCGGAGTGTGCGATATGTTCGACGGAATGGTTGCATCAACCAAAAAGAGAACCGACAGCGAGAAGAAGTTCGGCATACAGATAGATTCCCTTTGTGATCTTGTGTGCTTCGGCGCACTTCCGGGACTGTTTGTATACAAATTCAGCGGAGAAACCTACGGCGGATTTGCAGTGTCAGCCGCATATGTTCTCTGCGCCCTTATACGCCTTGCGTATTTCAATGTATGCGAAGAGGAAAGACAGAAAACAGAAACAGGTACCCGTAAATATTACCAGGGACTTCCTGTAACAAGCGCAGCACTGCTGCTGCCGGGCTTTTATCTCCTTGGTGGTTTTACAGATATTGATTTAAGGTACGTATATATTTCCCTTATTGCCGTAATGGGAATTCTGTTCCTGTCACCCTTTAAGCTGAAGAAGCCTAAAACTGTAGGAAAGGCTGTTCTGGGCGTTATGGGCGTTACGGAAATGGTAATACTTATTCTGGGAGTGTTTGACGGAATATGAAAAAAGAAAGTGCGTCAATAAGATTTCTGTATAATACTGTTCCGGGCAGAATGGCTCTGAAGATTCTTGTAAGACCCGGTGTTTCGAAGGCTGCATATTATTACATGGATTCGCCCCTTTCCAGGTGGCTTATCGGGAATTATATAAAGAAATACAATATTGATATGGATCTCTACACCGGCGCTCCCTACAGATCCTTCAATGATTTTTTTGTAAGGCAGAAGAAGGAGATAAAGCGTACAGATGATAAAAATGCGCTGATCTCACCCTGCGACGGCTTTCTGTCGGTATACCGTATATCTCCCGATGTGAACTTCCACATAAAGCACGTAACCTATAATATGAAGGCGCTCCTTGAAAACAAGGTGATTGCCGACAGATACAAGGACGGACTTTGCCTCATATATCGTCTTGCACCTCATAATTATCACCGTTATATTTTCACAGATGACGCTGAGATAAAGCTTAAAAGACGCATTGAAGGTCAGCTTCACTGCGTTCGTCCCATGGTGTGCGAAAAGCTTCCTGTATATGTCCGCAACAGCCGTGAATATACAGTTCTGAAGAGTGAAAACTTCGGCTGTCTGGTTCAGATGGAAGTGGGAGCATTGCTTGTAGGCAGGATCTGCAACCATGATCTGAAGGGCAAAGTTAAAAGATATACTGAAAAGGGATATTTTGAATTCGGCGGCTCTACTATTATTATGCTTCTGGAAAAGGACAAGGCAGTCCTTGACAGAAACATTATGGAAACTATCGGCACAGGAAGGGAAACTGTGGTAGGCGTTGGACAGAAGGTAGGACGTTCCCTTTGCAGTGAATAAAAAACAAAAGAGCATATCAGAGAGATGTCTGTCAAGACATGAATCTCTGAATGCTCTTTTTTGCAGCAGTAAAAACAAAAAAGACGAGCTGCAAGACAGTTTCGGCTGAATGAACCTTTTCGGCGCGAGTTGTCACACGCGGGAGAGGTGCCCGATAAATGGGAATATTATTTTATATGTTTCCTTTTCACAATATAAAATGTTATCACGATCAATATCAATGTAATAGCAGCTGCGATTGTGGAACTCAAGTCCATAGTTGGAAATTGCTTATATTTTAGCATGTATGTAACAAAAGCATTGGGAAGATTTACAAAATATGAAACTAATAAATTATTGCCAGAAAGTTTATATGCAATTGCAAATCCAATCCCTACTGCAAATAATAGTAAAATATCCCCAATGGTGCGAAATCCGGGATAACCTAAGTGATAAAACGAAAACAACATTCCTGAGATAATAATTGCCGGTAACCAACCAAAATGTTGTTCAATCCTTCCCTGTATAAAACCACGGAAAAGAAATTCTTCAAAAAATGTAGTCATAATTAATGGTACAATTCCCATAGGCAATAGATGCCAAGGTATCTGTTCTCCTGCAAGTATCATCGGAATAAGTTGTCCACCGATTGAAAATACAACAAATCCAATTAATACAGCAAATTGACGCACTCCCAACTTCTTTATTCCAACGGAAGATAGAGTTCCTTTTTCTTTACCTAAGCAATAAAGAGGAACTAAAAAACTAAAAACCATCCCATATGCAAGATTATAAAAAACAAAATAAAGTACAGGGGTCGGATTTACATTGGCTAATGAAATACAGATGATTAACATCACCTCTACGATGATACATAAAAGAATAAGTTTTGATTTGCTCATCTTATCAATTCCCTTCCTAGTTTATTTTTAGTAATTTCAATAGTTTGTTTGTTCCGGAAAGTTCTGCTTTAGCAAGGCTTGCCATCCGCTCAACAGTTATTATGTGATGTAGTGGTGTTTCTTTATCTTCCGGATGTGATATCCATTTTTCTATTCCTGCAATATATTTTTTTAATACCTCTATCCTGTTTTCCAAAAGAGATATTTGTTCTTTAACATCAAAAAAATCAAGAAAAAAGGCAGCTATAGAAAACATATTGGTATCATAGTCAAAAGATAATATTGATTTTGTCAATGTATCTCTTAACTCTTCTTTACCCTTTTCACTTATTGAATATACTGTACGAAATGGCATATTTCCGTTTTTTTCAGATGCACCAACAATTAATCCTTTCTTATCCAAGGTTCGTAGAGTTGCATATACCGTTGAATCCGCTATGTTATACCACCATTTTACATTCATAGATTCCAATTTTTTTATAATTTCATAAGCATTTACCGATTGCTTATTTATTAGACCTAACAACATTGTTGCAGATTTTGAAAGCATTACATTTTCCTCCTTTATACTATTCATAAATACTACTATATATATGCAGTAGTATTATATCATAGTATCTATTAATTGTCAATACCATAGGTGCTATAAAATAACTAAAGGCTGTTTATTTTAAAATAAAGTATATCTTATGGCACGATTTATATAAAGATAAAAATTTGCCAAAAATCTATCATGACCTTATAATCAACACTCAAACCTAATGCAAATTTTACTTTATGAAAACGAAAACCGCCCGAACTCATAAAAATTCGGACGGTTACAATATCATAAATAAACAACAAATCCGAACACATTCTTAGTGACAAAAGTGTTCGGATTATGCGTTATTGGCTCCCCCAGTTGGACTCGAACCAACGACAACTCGGTTAACAGCCGAGTGCTCTACCGACTGAGCTATGGAGGAATATATCAGCTTTCCTGACTGCAAGATATATTATAGCACACAGGAAAGCTTTTGTCAAGTGTTTTTTTGAAATTAATCAAAATTTTTTATCTGATTCCACGCTGCCCGAAAAGAGCCGGAACAGCGTGGGTCAGACTGTCTGCAATCAGTCTGCATTTCCTGCAGAGGCAGAAGCGTAAATGCTCAGTATTTCCGCAGCGTCGGCAATATTTATGCTCTCATCATAAACTGCATTCATGGCATACTTCTCCGCCATGGTCAGCCGGCAGGTTTTTCCTGCACTGCGAAGGGCGTAGGTCTGAAGCACCGCAGCTGCGTCGGATATTGTAATGCTGCCGTCGCCGTTGCTGTCGCCCTTTATACGTCCCAGATCTGCATACAGATAATCGGGAAACTGTATATCTGCACCGCATTTCTCAAGTGCTGCAAGAACAGTATTTGCGGCTCTGCTGCATGAATCTGCACCGGCACCGCTTCCGAGAACCTCATTTCCAAGATCTACAGCGTCCTTTATAAGGTTGTTTTTGACAGTCAGTCTGTCAGCGGCTTCAAGGGCAGCTTCAAGCTTCAAGGGTGCATATTCCTCATCTCTTACAGCCAGTGCCTTCAGAGGAATGTTGCCCAATGTGCCGTGTTCGCCCTCATTTGCTGATGTATCCTCCCAAATTCCCTGGTTCAGTACATAGCTTTCGCCGGGACGTGCTTCACATTCAAGGGTAAACGAACTTGTAATTGCAGTGGTTTCTTCTACCGGCAGAAAAACTGTTTTGTTTTTATCGGTGGTGGACATACTCAGTACAAGAGAAAACTGCTGACCCTTTAAAAGCTTTGCGGTTTTTTCAAGCGGTACTGTGTAATATCCGCTTTCCGGAACGCTGCCTGAGGCTGAACCGATACATTCGCCGTCTGTGGGATCATCTGTATTATTTTCAAGCCTGTACACAAGGATCTTATAGCTTGTATTATCCGGATTTCCCGCCGGCATATAAAAGGCTGCGTCAGTAATGGTACAGTCATATTCTGCGGTGAAAACATTAGCCGCAGCACTGAAACTGTATGCCGTTATGTAACCTGCGCCGCTGCTGCTGTAAACGTCATCATGGTCGGAAACCTTTTCCACAATATATCGGCAGAATGAGCCGAGAGAAGGGTCTTCATAGGATATCCAGAAATATCCGTCGTCAAAAAGGTCGGGACCGTAGCTGTTTTTTACGAGCCATGCCCCGTCGTTGGAGGGTCTGCTGTCCTTTGAGAAATTCTCCCTGCTGTAATTGTCGTCCCAGCCTACTATCAGTGCGGCATGGTTTGCGTTTTCATAGAATGATTTGTTTTTTGCATAATAGGAATAGGAAGTTCCGTTGTCATAATAGAGAGAACGATTGCTGTAAAACGCCATTCCAACGCCGCCGCTTTCCATAAGCCAGCGCTTTATCTTTGCCTGAGAAGCGGAATCTGTGGCACGGGTTATACATTCGCAGGTTTTAAGTCTGTACTGACCTGTGTATCTCTGGTATTCCGAATAACCGGCGCTCCAGTCGCCGTAGCTGCAGAATTCCTCACGTTCCATACCTAATCCGTCTGCAAGACCTGCCGCCGCAAGAAGACCGTTGCCGCCGTCTGCGCCCTTTCCGGGAGTATTCAGATAATCGCCGTAATGCGGATCCATAGGGTCTGACTGCTTTGTATACAGGAAATATCCCAGCTGAGCTTCTGAAAGATCGAGATTCTCAGGGTCGTCTTCAAGACCCTGTTTCAGAATGTTCGACTCGCAGGAACCTATTGCCGAAAAGGCGTGGCACATACCCTCTGCACCCTGGTTCCGCACAGGAGTAACGCAGTTTTCGTCCCTGAGGTCGTAGCTTGAAGGGAGATTTGCGGCTTGATAGACGGCATTTGTGCTGTCTGATGTGCCGCTTTCATGAGCTTCTCTTTCGTAGGGCATATGAATGTACCCGCCGAAGTCTGAGGGTATATCTCTTTCGGAAGCGTATGTATTCTCTGTACCCAAATATGTAAATGCACTGCAGAATGCCGCAAATGCAGTAAACAGTGAAATAAATCCTTTTGTTTTCATTATGTATCTCCTTTTATAGAGGTTATACTTACTTATAATAGAATTGTAACATATTTTTCTCATAAAGTAAAGACTCTTACAGGTGATTTGCAAAATAAAAAAATAAAATAAAATGTGAAAAAGTACTTGAAATTTATTTTCGGGTGTGGTATAATAACAATATCTGATTCGGATTTGAGTGTCAGTGTTATTTTGGAAAGCTCCGGAATATAGGTGTGCGGGTCCTGTGCAATGAAGCACCGTGAACCATGTCAGGCGGGAGACCGAGCAGCATTAAGCGGATCGTTTTGTGTGCCGCAGAAGGCCTGCACACCTATATTCCGGATTTTTTATGCAGGAAAGTGTTATGCAGGGAGGCGATTTTTATGTATAAAGCATTATACCGAAAATGGCGTCCCATGTCCTTTGATGACGTAATATCCCAGCCCCATATAACCTCTACCCTCCGCAACCAGGTTCGCAGCGGAAAAACCGCCCATGCTTACCTGTTTACAGGCTCAAGAGGAACAGGCAAGACCACCTGCGCCAGAATTCTTGCAAAGGCAGTCAACTGCCCCAATGCAGAAAACGGCGTACCCTGCCTTACCTGCGATATATGCAGGGACGCAGACAGAGGAACCCTTTCCGATATAATAGAAATAGACGCAGCTTCAAACAACAGCGTTGAGGATATACGTGATCTCCGTGAGGGTACTGTCTATATGCCCGAAAGATGCAGCTGCAAGGTGTATATAATAGATGAGGTGCATATGCTTTCGCCCAGTGCATGGGGCGCACTCCTTAAAGTTATGGAAGAGCCGCCGGCATATGTAAAATTCATCCTTGCAACTACCGAGATACACAAGGTTCCGGCTACTATTATTTCAAGATGCCAGAGATATGATTTCAGAAGGATCCGTACAGAGGATATTGCCGAAAGACTTAGGTTTATCGCAGAAAAGGAACAGCTTTCCCTCAGCGAGGACGCTGCCTTTCTGATAGCAAAAATTTCTGACGGCGGCATGAGAGATGCCATATCACTGCTTGACCAGTGCGCCGCTGTTTCCGAGGATATCACTGCACAGGTGGTTTCTGAATCTGCAGGCGTTGCAGGCAGAGGTGCGCTTTTTGATATTCTAGAGGCTGTCACCGCAGGAAATGCGGCAGGCGCCATAAGAACAGCCGCTGATCTCTACAGCAGATCAAAGGATATGAGCAGACTCTGCGAGGAGCTTACAGACCAGATGAGAAATGTTATGCTTCTGAAGCTTGGCGATAATCAGAAGGATTTGCTGTCTTGTATGCCAGATGAAACGGACAGGCTCAGAGAGCTTTCAAAGAAGCTGTCCATGGAAACAATACTTTCACATATTTCGGAGCTTCAGGACTGCCGTGAACGTATGCAGAGAAGCCCGGATAAACGCATAGAGCTTGAAATGGCGCTTATTTCCCTTACAATGCCGAAGCCTGCACCTGTTCAGACAGTGCAGCAGGTACAGCCGGTTCAGCAGGTGGCAGAGCAGAGAGCAAAACCTGCCGAAGGAAAGTCACAGCCGGAAAATCCTGCCGGTGAAAATGCCGGAAATGCAAGAAAACTGAATCCCGAGGACTTTAAGCCTGTGGAAAACTGGATGGATATTCTGGAGGAATACAGGAATGTAAACCCGGCGGTATCCGGAAGTCTGGCGGAGTCAAGCGCATTTGTAAACGGAAATTATATGCTTATAGTTACAAGCAACAGATTCTTTCTCACACTTCTCAAAAACCGGGAAAATGCCATATCTCTGAGAGATACGGTTAAGCGTATGCTGGGAAAGGAATACAAGATACTGGGAAAATGCAGCGGAGATGATAATAACATAAACCCTGCCCAGAGTATCATAAAAAAAGCAATAGACAGCAACATTGAAACTGCTGTTGAATAAATAAAAAATTATCTTTAAGGAGATTTTCACAATGAAAGCAAGATTACCAAAACAGAATCAGGGCGGAGTTCAGAATATGAATGCTATGATCCGCCAGGCACAGAAGATGCAGGATCAGATCACTGAGCTGCAGGAAGACATCGGCGCACGTGACTTTGCCGCAACAGCAGGCGGCGGCGCAGTTGAGATCGTTGTAACAGGCAACAAGACTGTAAAGTCCCTCACCATCAAGCCTGAGGTTGTAGATCCTGAGGATATCGAAATGCTCCAGGATCTTATCATCAGTGCATTCAACGAGGCAGTTGCAAATGTTGAAGCTACAACAGAAGCTGAGATGAGCAAGATCACCGGCGGTGTATCTCTGCCGGGAATGTTTTAAGGGATAATGGCTGACCATAACGCACTTCCTTTAGTGGTGCTGACGGAGCATTTTGCCCGTTTGCCGGGTATCGGCATGAAGACGGCTGAAAGGCTTGCGTATCACATAATTTCCCGCAGTGATGAGGAGGTTTCGGAATTTGCCGAGGCGCTTCTTGCGGCAAAACGTGAGATACGCCATTGCAGCTGCTGTCAGAATCTTACGGACAGAGAGCTTTGTCCAATTTGCAGTGATGACAGGAGAGATCACAGTACAATATGTGTTGTGGAAAATCCCAAGGACGTGACGGCATTTGAGCGAACCAATGAGTATAACGGGGTTTATCATGTGCTTCACGGGCTTATTTCACCGCTGGAGGGAGTAATGCCCAATCAGCTGAAAATACGGGAGCTTCTGGCACGTCTGCAAAAGCAGGAGGTGCGTGAGATAATCATGGCAACCAATCCTACGGTGGAGGGTGACGCAACGGCTATGTACCTTGCCCAGCTGCTGAAGCCTATGAATATAACGGTGACAAGGCTCGCATTTGGTTTGCCTGTAGGAGGCATACTGGAGTATGCCGACGAGGTGACCTTGTATAAGGCACTTGAAAACCGCAGCGAAATGTAAAAAAAGTTTTTTTGGTGCAGCAATTTTTTCAAAAAATGCTGCCGTAGGGTCTGGGACGAGGAGTCCCAGGCGAATGCGCAGCATTCGCAGACTAAAAAATTACGTGCTTTTAAATCTAATAACAAAAACAAAATTCCGCATATAAAATTCTTACCCGCACAATCAGGCATAATACAGAATGTCTTGTAACAGTGTGCAGCAAGAAAAATATGCGGAATTTTTTACTTAGCAAGAGCGGAGCGAAGCGACAAATCTTGCGGATGGATAAAGTTTTCTTAAAATAGAATGTATCTGAAACAGATAACAACAAAAATTCTCTTGAATCTGACAAGACTTCAGCAGACCGCAAAAAATTGTCACTTCGTTCCGCTTTTTGCTGACTATAAAAATTCCGCATATTTTTCTTACTACTCACTATTACAAGGCTCTCTGTTTTGTTCTTGATTATGAGGGTAAGGATTTTAAATGCGGAATTTTGTTATTGCGCTTGGATTTAAACGCTCGTTCTGGTCAGTTTGCGAATGCTGCGCATTCGCCTGGGACTCCTCGTCCCAGACCCTCCGGCAGCATTTTTTGAAAAAATTGCTGCACCAAAAAAACTTTTATTTTTGATGTACCAAAAAAATTGTCAGACCCCTTGACAAATTAGAAAATATATGTTATCATTGTAAAGCTGAATGCCTTTACACCCTGTAAGGAGGAACAGATATGGCGAAGGATCTCAGATTTGTTATGCTCCTTGACTGCTACGGCGAATTTCTCACCGAACGCCAAAGACAGGTGACTGAACTCTATTATGCTGAGGACCTGTCACTGGGCGAGATATCAGAACTCTCCGGTATTACAAGACAGGCTGTAAGGGACAGTATCAAACGAAGCGAGGATATCCTCCTCAATATGGAGGAAAAACTTAAATTCGCAGAAAGATTGTCTGCTTTGCGTGAAAAATTTGCAGAAATCGACGGTGCGGCAGAGAATATGGCGGAAAACGCCGGAAATCCCGCCTTGCTGCTGGAAAAATGCAGTGCAATAAGAGAAAAGGTGCAGGAGGGTCTGCGTCTGCTTTGATTATAGAAATGTGTGCCAGAAGGAGGATGCGTCATGGCTTTTGAAGGTCTTTCAGACAAGCTGAACCGGGTGTTCAGAAAACTTAAATCTCACGGTAAGCTCACAGAGGCTGATGTTAAGGAAGCTATGCGTGAAGTCCGTATGGCGCTTCTGGAAGCGGACGTAAGCTATAAGGTCGTTAAGGATTTTGTGGCAAAGGTTTCCGCAAGAGCTGTAGGCGAAGAGGTTCTCACAAGCCTTACGCCGGGACAGCAGGTTATAAAAATAGTAAACGAAGAACTCTGCGCTCTCATGGGCAATGAAAACGCAAGGATAAATTTTCCCTCAAAGCCGCCCTGCGTTATAATGATGTGCGGCCTTCAGGGTTCCGGTAAAACTACCCATGCCGCAAAGCTTGCCAAGCTTCTGAAAAAGGAAGGCCATTATCCGCTGCTGGTTGCCTGCGATATATACAGACCTGCCGCTATAAATCAGCTTCAGGTTGTGGGTGAACGTGCAGGCGTAAAGGTCTTTGAAATGGGTCAGATATCTCCCATGATCATAGCTAAGGAAGCTATGAAATTCGGCAAGGATCACGGCAATGACGTTATCATTCTGGATACGGCAGGACGCCTTCATATAGATGAAGCTCTCATGGAGGAGCTTAAAGAGCTGAAAAAGCTTACAAATCCCAATGAAATCATGCTGGTAGTCGACGCCATGACAGGTCAGGATGCAGTAAACGTTGCAAAGGCATTTGATGACGCTCTGGGTATCGACAGCGTTCTTATGTCAAAGCTTGACTCGGATACAAGAGGCGGTGCGGCACTGTCCGTTCTGGCAGTAACAGGCAAGCCTATCAAGTTCGTGGGTATGGGCGAAAAGCTCGATGATTTCGAGCAGTTCCACCCGGAGAGAATGGCTTCACGTATTCTGGGAATGGGCGACGTCCTCACACTTATCGAAAAGGCTGAAAGCACCGTTGACATGAACGAAGCTGAACGTCTTGCAAAGCGTATGGAGCAGAATCAGTTCGATATGAACGATCTCCTTGACCAGCTTCAGCAGATAAAGAAAATGGGTTCTCTCCAGTCGATCCTTGGAATGCTTCCCGGCGTTGGCAGCAAGCTGAAGGATATTGACATGGACGATAAGCAGTTTACAAGAATTGAAGCTATCATAACTTCAATGACAGCTGCCGAAAGAAAGAAACCCTCTATCATAAATCCCTCACGAAAGAGAAGAATCGCTGCCGGAAGCGGCAACAAGGTTGAGGACGTAAACAGGCTCCTGAAACAGTTCGACCAGATGCAGAAAATGATGAAGAAGATGGGCGGAAACATCAAGGGCAAGAACGGCAAGGTGTCACGCCGTGCAATGAAGCGTCTTGCAGGAATGAATTTAGACGAGCTTCAGGGAATGCAGGGCGGCAATATTCCGGGACTTCCGCCGGGAATAATGCCGAAAAAGTAAGATTTATCATGCAGGAAACTGCTGATATATAAGAAAGCACACATGGAGGTGAAACAGAAATGGCAGTAAAGATCAGACTGAGAAGAATGGGCGCAAAGAAGGCTCCCTTCTACCGTGTTGTAGTTGCTGATGAAAGATATCCCCGTGACGGCAGATTCATCGAAGAAATCGGCTACTATGATCCTACAAAGGAACCGTCTGTAGTTAAGGTTGATGCTGAAAAGGCTAAGAAGTGGCTGGTAAACGGCGCACAGCCTACAGATACCGTTAAGGTTATTCTGAAGAAGGAAGGCATTCTTTAATCAGAAAAATGCAGGTAGGGAGCAGAATAGCGCAGAGCGCTGCTGCTCATACTTCTTGCAGGCATTTATCCGAAAGGAGCAGACAGTATGCAGGATTTGCTTTATACGATTGTGGCAGGTCTGGTAGAAGACCCGTCTGCAATTAAAATTACAGAGGACGCTCCCAATGAGGAAGGCGTTATCGTATTCCACCTTAATGTTGCTCCGGATGATATGGGCAGAGTTATCGGCAAGCAGGGCAGAATTGCCAAGGCTATCCGTTTGATTATGCGTTCCGGTGCTGCTAAGACCAATCAGAAGATTGCAGTGGAAATAGACTAACAAGGTTATTGCAGGCGATTCTCCGGATTCGCCTGTTTTTACTATAAAGGAGAAAATCAGATGAAAAAGGAATATCTGGAAATCGGCAAAATCGTCAATATCCATGGACTTAAAGGCGATGTGAAGGTCATGCCCTGGTGCGATGAACCGGAGCTACTCTGCGAATTTGACAGGCTGTTTATTGACAGGGATAAAAAAGAGATTGCTGTGGAAGATGCAAGGGTGTTTAAAAACACGGTAATAATGCGCTTCGAAGGCTGCACATCTCCGGAAGACGCAGAAAAGCTCAGAAACAAGGTGCTGTATATCCACCGTGACGATCTGGAGCTTGAAGAGGGCGTATATTTTATACAGGACCTCATTGGTCTGAAGGTTATTGACGCAGACAATGAAAAGGTTTACGGTACATTAAAGGACGTATCCCAGACCGGTGCAAATGACGTTTACGAGGTGTATGATGAGGGAAACAGGAAAACCTACTGGATTCCTGCAATTCCGGATGTTGTGATTGAAACGGACGTGGAGGGCGGCATTATGAAGATCCGTCCGCTGGAGGGACTTCTTGATGCGAATTGACATTGCAACTCTGTTTCCGGATATGTGCGAGGCGGTGCTGTCGGAAAGCATTGTGGGACGTGCAAGGAAGGCAGGATATATTACGGTAGAATGCCACAATATACGTGACTATACCCTCAATAAGCATAAGCGTGTGGATGATGTGCCTTACGGCGGCGGAAGAGGTATGGTTATGCAGGCTGATCCAATATACCGATGCTGGGAAGCGGTCTGCGAAAAACTGGAGGAAAAACCTCATGCCATTTATCTTTCGCCAAAGGGAAAAACTCTCACTCAGCAGAAGGCAGTGGAGCTTTCAAAAATGAACAGTATTTTTTTGCTCTGCGGGCATTATGAGGGTATTGATCAGCGGGTTCTGGATACAATAATAGATGAGGAGATATCTGTGGGCGACTATGTGCTTACAGGCGGAGAACTTCCTGCACTGGTTCTGACAGACGCCATTGCAAGAATGTGTCCGGGAGTTCTTCCGGAATCTGTCTGCTTTGAGGAGGAAAGCCACTTCAGCGGACTTCTTGAATATCCTCACTATACAAGACCGGAAATATGGCATGATATGGCAGTGCCGCCGGTGCTGCTTTCAGGGCATCACAAGAACATTGCGGACTGGCGGTTTGCACAAAGCCTTGAAGTAACGAAGGAGAAGCGTCCCGACTTGTATGAGAGCTATATTGACAAAATATAACAGAATTTTTGTGATGTGTGGCGAAAACCGGGTGTTGAATTTATGCACTCTTACCATGACGAAAAAACTGTGGTGATAATAAACAAACTTTCAGGGTGAAAAAATCCTCTGGTATGTCAACACGTAGAAATTTATGCCAAAACCCTCATTTATTGCAAAATGCACGTTGACGAGAAACGAAAAAGCCTGT
>JBJERG010000050.1:0-9384 GCA_051882155.1 Ruminococcus sp. | reverse complement strand
GTCCGAACTGGCACAGGTCGTAACGCTTAGCGTCAAAGAAGAGGTTATTGAGGTGTGTCTGTGAACTTTCCACTGTAGGCGGTTCACCCGGACGGAGCTTTTTATAGAGGTCAATAAGAGCTTCTTCGCAGTTCTTTGTAACGTCCTTCTGAATGATAGTCTGTGACAGACGCTCGTCCTCGCCGAACATTTCAAAGATCTCTTCATTGCTGCCAAGACCGATAGCACGGATAAATGTTGTGATCGGGATCTTGCGGTTTTTATCAATACGGACATACACAACATCGTTGGAGTCCATTTCATATTCAAGCCATGCACCACGGTTAGGGATTATCTGGGTTTTGAACAGATCCTTACCGGTGCGGTCTTTTTCAGAGGAATAATATGCGCCCGGAGAACGAACCAGCTGAGAAACTATAACACGCTCTGCACCGTTGATAACGAAGGTACCGCTGTCAGTCATAAGCGGGAAATCGCCCATAAAGACTTCGCTTTCCTTGACCTCGCCGGTTTCCTTGTTCCAGAGGGTAGCGGTCACACGCAGCGGAGCAGCGTAGGTAACATCACGTTCCTTGCACTCAGGAATGGTGTATTTAGGCTTATCGTCGAATTTGTAGTCGATAAAATTCAGAACAAGATTGCCGTTATAGTCGGTGATTGAGGAAAACTCCTGAAATACATCACGCAGGCCCACTTCACGGAACCAGTTGTATGAGTTGATCTGTACTTCGATCAGATTGGGCATATCAAGAACTTCATTGATCTTACCGAAGTTCATTCTGACATTTTTTCCAAGCTGCTTTGGCGTAACATTCACCATAGGCGAAAAAACCTCCTTCGTTCTCGTCAAAGATAATAGACGTTGTCATCAGGTGTGTTTTACTTTCTTTTTCAAAAAAATCATAAAAACACTTGACAGATGGGAATGGAATGTGGTATACTATTTTGCAAGATAAATGCAAAATACGCATTACGATACATTGTATTATTATACTATAATTACGTTTTTTTGTCAAGCGTATTTTTTGTGCTTTGTGTAATTTTATAAAAACCGCAGTCATCAGGGCTGCGGTTTTGGTTTTTTGTAGGAATTTGCACAAATTCACCTAAAACAGCCTCCCCTGAAAGGGGAGGGGAACCAACGAAGTTGGTGGAGGGGTTTAAAAGTAGAGATATTTAATTGAGTGGTTTAATTATCATAAATTCAGCGAACGTCACCCGTCCGCAAAAAAATTGTCGCTTCGCACCCACGGTGCCGTCCCTTTTGTCCCTTCGGGACATTTCCCCGCACTGCGGGGAATCACCGCTTTTTGCTGGGTTTAAAAATTTCGCATTGATAACTTAACTGTACAGCAGACAAGGCTCTCTGGTTTTTGCTTGACTATATGGTAAGGCTTTTTTGAATGCGAAATTTTGTTTTTGTTCTGAATTTATCGCACGATAATTTTTAGCTAAGGAGCCGTTTCGCCCTCTGCGGAGGGCGACCAGCATTTTTGAAAAATTGCTGGATCAAAAAACTTTTATTTCTGATTGCTTTTTTTTGTGCTGTGTGCTATAATTGAATTGTATTGTACTTCGGTTGAAAGGGCAGGTGAATGTATTGTTCAGCAAAATAAGCAGTCTGGGTCTTTTCGGGCTAAACGCCTTTCCAGTGGATGTGGAGGTCGATGTAAGCAAGGGTATGCCCCGCTTCGATATCGTAGGACTTCCCGACGCCTCTGTCCGTGAAAGCAGGGAAAGGATACGTTCAGCCCTTTATTCCGTGAATGTAAGCCTTCCTTCCAAAAGAATAGTCGTAAATCTCGCTCCTGCTGATGTGAAGAAAAGCGGAACCATACACGATCTGGCAATTTTCATCGCTGTGATGAAATCCCTCGAGTGCATAGATGTTTCAACTGAGGGCAAATGCTTTATCGGTGAAGTGTCTTTAAGCGGTGAGGTGCGAAGCATAAACGGCGTACTTCCTATGACCATACTTGCAAGAAGCCTTGGTGTAAAGGAGCTTTATGTACCTGCCGGCAATGCCTCGGAAGCAGCTGCCATTGAGGATGTAACGGTTTACGGAGTCCCGAATGTAACGGCTCTGCTTGATCATCTCACAGGAAACAAGCTTCTTGACAGGGCGGTGTTTACAGAGAACAGGAACGCTGAAAGTACAGATCAGCTTGATTTTTCTGATGTGCGTGGACAGAGAATGGTGAAGAAGGCTCTTGAAATAGCGGCAGCAGGCGGACATAATGTGCTTATGGTGGGGCCTCCCGGAAGCGGAAAAAGTATGCTTGCAAAGCGTCTGCCGTCAATATTGCCGGAAATGACCATGGAGGAGGCTCTGGAAACTACGAATGTATATTCCATTTCCGGAATGCTCAGTCCCAGTTCTCCGCTTGTGAGAAAACGTCCTTTCCGTTCGCCGCATCATACCATATCCGGAGTAGGACTTGTAGGCGGAGGAAGCGTACCTCAGCCGGGAGAAATATCCCTTGCCCATAATGGTCTTCTTTTCCTTGATGAGCTGGCGGAATTTGACCGCAGAACCCTTGATATAATGCGTCAGCCGCTGGAGGATCACATTGTTACAATAACAAGAGCCTCCGGAACGGTTACATATCCCTGCCATTTTATGCTGGTGGGGGCAATGAATCCTTGTCCCTGCGGATATTACGGTCACCCGAAGCGGAAATGCAGCTGTTCACCGGGACAGGTGCAGCATTATCTTTCAAGAATATCCGGACCTCTTCTGGAAAGATTTGATATTCACCTTGAAGTTGAGCCGGTGCTTTTTGAGGAGCTTTCCGATACAAAAATTCCCGAATCCTCTGGGGAAATACGCAAAAGAGTGCAGACAGCACGGGAAATACAGCAGGAGAGATTCAAGGGTACCAGTATAACCTGCAATTCACGTATACCGGCAGGTCATCTGCAAACATACTGCCCTGTAAGCGATGAAGCAAAGCAGGTGATTCAGAATGCCTTTGACAGACTGGGATTAAGCGCCCGTTCCTATGACAGGATACTGAAGGTGGCAAGAACAGTAGCCGATATGGCAGGCTCTGAGATAATAGAGAGAAGTCATGCCGCCGCTGCAATACAGTACGGAAGCCTCAGCTGGAAACATAACAAACAGAACAAAGACAACAGAAAGGAATAACAATGAAGGAGCTGCGTGAGAAGCTGTCCGAATATTACAGGCAGCTTGATAAGCTGATTATTTTAGGTGCAGTGCTTTGCTCGGTGCTGAGTGTGGTGCTGCTTCATTCCATACAGGCAAACGGAGTACTTGACATAGGCTTTGATGACAGCATAACACAGGCTGTGGCTGTCTGCATAGGCTTGACTGCAATGCTTGTGCTTGCGGCTATTGATTTTCACAAGCTTGCAAAACTGTGGTATATCTATACGCCCATAATTCTTATTCTGATAATGCTTACCTTCACCTCTCTTGGCTATCAGCGAGAGGGTGCAGATGACCAGGCATGGCTTAATCTGGGATTTGTGAGCATACAGCCCTCTGAGTTTCTGAAAATAGTATTCATACTTACATTTTCCCTGCATCTTTCAAAGGATGAGGCAAATATGAACCGTCCTCTGCATATGCTGCTTCTTATACTTCACGGTATGATCCCACTGGGAATAGTGGTACTGCAGGGCGACTACGGAACGGCAATAATATTCGCAATGATGTTTGCTATGATGCTTTTTGTTTCAAGAATATCATGGATATACATTCTTGCTGCAATGGCGGTGATACCTGCGGCATTATGGGCAGTGTGGAACTTTGTCCTTGGCGATCTCCATAAAAACAGAATACTGGTTCTTCTCAATCCCGGAACTGATCCGGAGGGACTTGAATATCAGCAGGATCTTGGACTTACGGCGCTGGCGTCGGGAAAACTCTTCGGAGCAGGTATGTACGGCGGCGAGGATTATGTAAGCGTACCGGAGCTGCACAATGACTTTATATTTGCCTACGTAGGCGAAACACTGGGATTTGTA
Organism: Ruminococcus sp.; assembly: GCA_051882155.1. Taxonomy (GTDB): domain Bacteria; phylum Bacillota; class Clostridia; order Oscillospirales; family Ruminococcaceae; genus Ruminococcus_C. The sequence goes on along the minus strand of JBJERG010000050.1, from coordinate 5,391 downwards.
GGTGCAATGGCAGTGGCACTGGTGCTGACGGTTATATGTATAAGAATTCTTCTTGACGGAGCAAAGCTTCCGGACAGACAGGGAATGTTCATCTGCATGGGCGTATTTGCAATGCTTATGACCCACTGCATAATGAATATCGGCATGGTGCTGAAGGTTATGCCTGTAATCGGTATACCTCTTCCGTTTTTAAGCGCAGGAGGTTCGGCGACCCTCAGTATGTACATTGCCCTGGGACTTGTGCTGAGTGCAAGACAGCACAGCATACGTACAAAAAGACCGCTGTTTGAATAACAGCGGCATACAGATATCAAAAAGGCTGACGCAGATTTATGCCATGCGTCAGCCTTCTTCTGTTATTCAGTTATTTTGCACCCTTTTTCTTAAACACTGCTCCTGCAATGCGGAATACAAGCTTTATGTCAAACCATGCGCTTCTGTTTTCTATGTACTCAATGTCCGACTGAACCCATTTTTCAAATTCAATGTCGCTTCTGCCTTCACACTGGGCAGTGCAGGCAAGTCCGCCCTTTACCAGCAGACGGGTCATATGCTCCGGGGTATACAGCACCACCTCACGGGGAAGGGGCGGCCTTGGACCGATAATGGACATATCTCCACGCAGTACGTTCCATAGCTGAGGCAGCTCATCCAGAGAGGTTTTTCTGAGAAAACCGCCTATTTTTGTGATTCTCGGATCATTTGCACTTTTAAATGCAATGCCGTCAGTTTCGTTTTCCTTCTGGATCTGGGCAAATTTTTCCTCAGCGTCCATGCACATGGAGCGGAATTTGTACATATGGAATACCTTTCCGTCCTTTGTAAGCCGTGCCTGTGAAAAAAATGGATTTCCTCTGTCCTGCAAAAAAACAATAAGTGCAATAATCGCCATAGGAATAAGCAGAATCACCAGCGCTGTAAATGACAGGATAATATCTGCAAGTCTTTTAAAAAAAAGGTAACCCCTGCTGCCGCTGACTTTAACCTTGCTGTGCTTAAGGGTTTCATGTACTCCGCTTGAAAGAAGATCAAGTGCTCTTTTATCAAATTCCAGTATTGGATAATTGGTTTCACCATTGGGATTTATTTTCATTGAAGAAAGAGTGACTTCCGTTATCATCTCTTCTGTTAGATTTTTAGCTTTGGTAACTGATTCCGCTGCCATGGGCACAAATCCTCCTAAACAGCCCGTATGTTTTTTCGGTGCTGTATCTTTTTATCTGTGTATGTCTTTCATTCTATTGTAACAGACAATTTGTGTTTTGTCAAATGCTGATGCAAAAGGATAGAGTTTTTACTTTGAGTACACATAAAAGCAACATAATATTCATAATACTGCTGTCAATGAATTAAATGCGGCATAAATGAAATGAGCTGTGCTTCTGAAAAAATATTATAACACATTTCTAATAGGAATTCAACTATGATTTCAACAATTTGTTGAAAATTCACACTGAGAATTATTATTTTCCGATAAGGTTCTGAAGCTTATCTATAAGTGTCTGACAATCGCCGCAGTTTACATCACCGCCGCCGAAGGGCAGCAAATTGCGGACAGGCATATATCTTATCATAGAATCTATCATTTCAGCGGTTCCGCCGCCCATAGCTCCGTCATCAGATGTGCCTGCATCAAGACCAAATGCTTTCAGATATGGTTTGATAATGTCCATAGCTCCGTCTATCCTGAGGATATCTCCGAAAAGGGTATCGGGAGTTATCTCTTCGGGAATGAAGTTCCTGCCTTCAATGTGAATGGTGGTTTTAGCAGTAAGCTCGGCAGAGGAAAGTCCTGCCGCCAGAGTATAATCACCTGCGGGAACCTGCCAGTCCTTTGCTTCGGTGTCGTAATAGGCAAAGGCACGTTTGTCAAGGGTGAATGAAACCTCCTTTGTTTCGCCGGGTTCAAGATAAATCTTATCAAAGGCTCTCAGCTCCATAGGCGGACGTATCACAAATTCGCATTTAGTTTCCGGCATAACATAAAGCTGAATTACAGCCTTGCCGCTTCTGTTTCCTGTGTTTGTAATGCAGACGGAAACATTAACCCGGTCCTTATCAGTATATACGGAAGAATCCGTGGTGATTCCGGAAATATCAAAGTCTGTATAGCTCAGACCATGACCGAAGGGAAACAGAACAGGCATTTTTTTAGCGGAGTAATAGCGATATCCCACGAATACGCCCTCTCTGTATTCAGCAGTATTTCCTTCACCCGGGAATGACAGGAAGGAAGGGTTATCCTCAAGCTTTACAGGGAATGTTTCTGCAAGATGACCGCTTGGGTTTACATCACCGTAGAGAATATCCACAGCGGCACCGCCCACAGCCTGACCGCCCAGATATGCTTCCAGTATGCCCTTTACCTTTGAAACCCAGGGCATTTCCACAGGAGAACCGTTGTGGAGAACAACTGTTGTATTGGGATTGGCTTTTGCAGCAGCTTCGATAAGTTCATTCTGACAATCGGGCATTCTCATGTGGGTTCGGTCGAAGCCCTCTGATTCAAAGGAATCCGGCAGTCCTGCAAAAATAACAACAGCGTCGGATTTTTCTGCAAGGGAAACAGCTTCTGCAATAAGCGCCGGGTCGGATTCATTTTTCAGAGGGTCATAGCCTTTGCAGTAGGAAACATTCAGACCCTTTTCAGCCGCATATGACAGGGCAGATTCTGTTTTCCAGGCGTTTATATGGGAACTTCCACCGCCCTGGAAGCGTGGATTTTCAGCAAATGCGCCGATAAATGCAACATTTGCGCCTTTGTCAAGCGGAAGAATGCTGTCCTCATTTTTCAGAAGCACCATACATTCCGAGGCAATTTTTCTTGCCAGTTCATGGTCTGCTTCACGGTCAAAAACAGCCTTTTCATCACGGTTATTAATGTAACGTTCTGCGATAGTGAGGATTCTTTCAACGGCAGTGTCCAGAACCTTTTCCGGGAGTCTGCCTTCACGTACAGCGTCGGCAATCTGCTTGTCACGGAATCCGAAGCTTGATGGCATTTCAAGGTCTGTGCCTGCTTCAAGAGAGGTGCATCTGTCACTTACTGCACCCCAGTCGCTCATTACAAAACCGTCAAAACCCCATTCTCCTCTGAGAATATCGGTAAGGGCGTTTTTGTCGTCTGCTGCATATGTGCCGTTTATTTTGTTGTAGGAACACATTACAGTCCAGGGGTTTGCCTCCTTCACAGCCTTTTCAAAGGCAGTCATGTATATTTCACGGGCAGTGCGTTCATCAATATTACTGCTGCTGCTCATGCGGCGATGTTCCTGGTTGTTTGCGTAGAAATGCTTTATGCTGGTGCCGATATTTCTGCTCTGTACGCCCTGTATGAATGCAGCAGCCATTTCGCCGGCAACAAGAGGATCCTCTGAGAAATATTCAAAATTTCGTCCGCAGAGAGGTGAACGCTTGATGTTCACAGCCGGACCCAGTATTACAGCAATATCCTCAGCCTGGCATTCATTGCCGATAGCCTCGCCCATACTGCGTATAAGCTCTCTGTCAAATGATGAAGCGGTGGCACAGCCTGCCGGGAAGCAAACCGCCTTTATGCTTTCGTTTATGCCTAAATTATCGGTTGTTTCCTCCTGCTTGCGAAGTCCGTGAGGGCCGTCGCTTACCATTATTGAAGGAATGCCCAGCCTTTCCACAGCCTTGGTATGCCAGAAGTCTGCGCCGGAGCAAAGTCCTGCTTTTTCTTCGAGAGTCAGCTTTGAAATAATTTCCGGAATATTCATAAAAAAATCTCCTTTACAAATAGTTGATAATAGTTTTAATCCTTTGGTCATCTTCCTTTTGCCTCTCCTGAAAGGAGAGGGGAACCGTCGAAGACGGTGGAGAGGTTTTATGCTTAAATCTTTCAGCTGACTAAAATTTTTGCATTTTAACCTCTCAGTCAGCTTGCGCTGACAGCTCAGCCTCGCACAAGCGGAAAAGTGCTCGACACAATCGCCCTAAAGATGGCGACCGTCCTTTCAGGAGAGCCTTATATTTTCGCTGCTGAAAAGAAAAGTAAAAATTTTTCAGTCATCTTCCTTTTGCCTCTCCTGAAAGGAGAGGGGAACCGTCGAAGACGGTGGAGAGGTTTTATGCTTAAATCTTTCAGCTGACTAAAATTTTTGCATTTTAACCTCTCAGTCCGATTTCATTTACGTATATATTATATCATATAATGTATAATAACATCAACACAATCCGGTATAAATCTATACATTATACAATGATAAACATTGGGTGTTTGTATGAATTTAATAATAGCGCTTTACTGTGACATACAAAAAACTGCCGCAGATTCCGAGCCTGCGGCAGCCTGTTTTTATAGTGAGAATTTTTCCAGATACTCGTCATATTTCTCCATAAAGCTTTCATTGTTCTTGTGCTTGATGTAATGGAGATATTCATGGGTATCAAATGTACCGTTCTGTGCTTCAATAACAGCTACGGCAATGTTTGAACAGTGGTCGGCTGTACGTTCAAAGCTTGTGAGTACATCGCTGAGGGCAAAGCCCAGCTCCTTTGTACATACGCCGTGCTGAAGACGTGTGATGTGGGATCTTTTAGCCGTAAGGATAAGATTGTGAATTACCTGGTCGAGAGGTTCAACATATTCTGCAAGCCTTAAATCACCTGTACGGAAGCATTCCGCTGTAATATTGAGGATTTCCGTTACAGCCTCGGCTATCTTTTCCAGCTCCTTATGGGCTTCCGGCGAAAATGCAGTCTTTTTATCATAAAGCTCCTTGCCGATTTTTGTAATGCTCACCGCATGGTCGCCGATACGTTCAAAGTCATCTATTGTGTGGAGTATTTTAGCGATCCTCTTCGAATCCGCTTCGGAAACGCCTATCTTGGAAAGCTTCATCATATAGGTACTCAGCAGATCCTGAAGCATATCAAGGCGCTTTTCTATCTCATCAATTTCAGCAGCACCGTCTTCCGTGTAGTCGTTCATCTGAACGATTCCCTTAAGAAAAGCGTCCTTTGCCAGCATACACATATCAACTGTAACGTCAAATGATTTGTTTACAGCAACTGTAGGTACAGAGAGTGTACGTTCATCAAGGATAACCTCACGGACTTCGTCCTTGTCCTTGTCACGTATAACAAAGTTTGCGATTTTTTCCAGCTGCTTTGCAAAGGGAAGGAGAATGGCAGTAGTGAGTATATTAAAAATACTGTGAACGATAGCGATCATAAGCGGAGTTATATTCCAGCCTGTAAATGCCCAGTCAAACAGAGCGTTTCCGATACAGAAGGGAATAAGGCAGATGAGTGTTCCCAGAATATTGAAGGAAAGATGCACAACGGCAACCTTCTTTGCATTGCGGTTTACGCCTATACTGGAAATAATTGCAGTAACGCAGGTACCTATATTCTGACCCATGA
>JBJERG010000049.1:0-2003 GCA_051882155.1 Ruminococcus sp. | reverse complement strand
CCTTACAGAAAGCGAAACAGCATGAAGAACGTCAACAGTATCAAAGCTTTTCTTTAAATGATCAACCTTTAAATATTCCATACGGCATCTCCTATATTCTGTAATAATTCATTTTTTTCTCAAGCAGTGACATTATACCTGCTACTATAAGATTAAGCACATAGTAGAATATTGCAGCAACAAGATATGGCAGCATTGAGGTCTGTGCAGCTGCTATCATTTTTGTTTCTGAGAAAAGCTCTATATATGAAATTGCAAAAGCAAGTGATGTGTCTTTTACAAGTGTGATAGATTCATTTGTAACTGCCGGAAGCACACGTTTAAACATCTGAGGGATAATTATGCGTGTAAACTTCTGAAAACTTCCGTATCCCAGGATATAAGAGGCTTCGTGCTGTCCTATAGGTATAGACTGAATTCCGCTTCTGAAAATTTCAGCAAAATAGGCTGCATAATTTAATGAAAAGGCTATTATTACAGCCCAGAATCGGTATGCCGGCAGTAATGGTATGCCTGCTACATAAAAAGGTCCAAAGTAAACAACAAGAAGCTGCAGCATAAGCGGTGTTCCACGGACTATGGATATATAAAATTTTACAATCCACTGAATTGGCTTCCATGCGTATAAACGAATCACACAAATTAAAATACCAAGCGGAATTGAGAACAGCAGCGTCAGCAAAAAAACACTGATAGAATTAAGCAGACTATCACCAAGCTGTGCTGCAATATCAATAATTGACATATCTTATTCCTCCGCAGTTTTACTTAATGATTGAATTGCTGAGTCCCCAGTCTTCTGCAATCTTTTCAAATGTTCCGTCCTTGCGCATATCATTAAGTGTTGAATCTACCTTATCACGAAGCTCGGTATTGTCAAGTGCAAAGCCTACTGCATACTGTTCTTCTGAAAGAATTTCAGATAATTTTACATACTGATCTCCTCTTGAAGAAATCTGATAATCTGCTACGCCAATATCCATAGCTATGGCGTCAACAGCACCGGAATCAAGATTCATAAATGCAGTATTATAGTCACCTATAATTACAAGTTCCTTAAATGAGTTTTTAAGATCTGCATTTTCTTCGCTTTCCAGAGCATCCTCTGCGGAAGAATCAGTCTGAACGGCAACGCTCTTGCCAGCCAAATCAGCAAAAGTGGATATACCGCTGTCTGATTTAACAACTATTACCTGACTGTTATCTACATATGGAGCTGTCCATGCGTATTTGTCCTCACGGCCTGTCATTGTAAATCCGTTCCATATACAGTTAATTGCACCGGAATTCAGTTCCATATCCTTGGAATCCCAGTCAATCGGCTTCTTTTCAAGTTCCCAGTTGTTTCTCTTGCAGACCTCAGCAGCAAGATCAAGGTCAAAACCAACGTATTCACCGTTTTCATCCTGATATCCGTAGGGCGGAAACGCAGCGTCAAAACCAACTATAAATTTTTCTGATGAATTCTCAGAACTTTCCTTATCACCACACGCAGTAAAAGATACTGCCATTACTCCTGCCAGCATTGCTGCAAGTAATCTGCCTGCTTTAATTGATTTCATAAAACATACTCCTTATTTTGATATTTTATCATGTTATTTTATTAGCGTCCTAAATTATAGACGTAATTCTTTTTAATTATACCATATATACTTTTAATTGTCAATCTTGCTTGTTGTTAACCCTCCTTAATCGTGTTTTTCAAACATCATATTAATTTGTATTTGCTGTACTTTGTTGATATAGTATATTTTATTTCCACAAAATAAATGTTGTATGATATTTTTAACAAATATATGCGTTGTACTTGACATACAACAGTTCTTGTGATATACTTATAGTGTTGCAGGAGATGTGCAACAGATAAACTACATATGAAAGGAGTGACTACTCTTTGTTTCAGATTGACACATTATCAAGGCAACCTGTATATGAACAATTAACCAGGCAGGTGGAATACTTTATTTTAACCGGTATATTCAAGGAATGCGAACAGATACCTT
>JBJERG010000048.1:0-2010 GCA_051882155.1 Ruminococcus sp. | reverse complement strand
ATCTCTTGCCAGTGATGTGAAGCTATGGGTTTCAATCGAATTAAATGACTTTGCGCCGATATGTCAATAGAGTTTTCTGTCAAATTCATATGAAAACTGCTCCGGCACAAGAGTCAGCACCTCTTTTCCCTCATAAACTATACTTTTTATAAATTCCATGATACGATAAGACTTACCGCAGCCGGCACCGCCTATTATAAAATGCAGCAACTAAAACACCTCCGTATAAAAAAATCCGCAGAATAGAATATCTATACTGCGGACTTCTCTAAAATTTATCAGCCTTCTGTTTCCACATTGATCTCACGATGAGGTACAGGTGTGGAAAATACAATTTGTGTAGAAGTATTACCGAATCGCTGTATCTTTCCGATAAATGCGTCCAGCTCCTGTGTAGAAGGAAATGAAACCTTTATAAGCATTGAGTAAATGCCTGTTACACAATTACATTCAAGTACATTCGGGCAGCTGCTGATAAACGGATAAAATTCACCCTTCCTGTCAGCCGCCAGCTCAAGATTTATAAAAGCGGTAATATGATAACCAAGCTTTTGCCTGTCAATTACTGTATTATATCCAAGAATAATACCCTGCTTCTCCAGCTTGTCAATTCTGGAGGATACTGCCGGTGCGGAAAGAAAAACCTTTGAAGCCAGTACCTTTAGCGGCATTCTTGCATTTTCCTGCAGCAGGGTTATCAGCATTGCATCAATTTTATCCATTCATTCAGTCCTCCTTACATTAACTATAAAAAACAAATTCCATACGCTGTTTTTATATAGTAAATGCACCTTTTTTCTTATTTTTGTGAAGCTTTAATACATTTTAGTATAACAAATAATTATTTCCGCATATTTTATAAAATATAAATTTTTTGTGTCTTACCTTTGATTTCTCCGCTTTATGTCACCGATCCTGCTTTTTGCATTCTGTACATCAATAAGACTTGCCTGCAAAGTTTCCTCTGCATTTTCAAGAAGACGGCTTACATAATCAGCAGCTCCTGCACGTATCTCATTAGATGCGACCTGTGCACGTGCAAGCATATCCACGCCCTTCTGACGTGCAGCAATCTGAATAGCTTCCTGTGAACACATTTCCTTTGCACGAAGTTCTGCATCCTGTACGATCTGCTCTGCCTTTGCTTTAGCATCGCTGATAATTCTGTCGCAGTCAAAATCAATAAGCTTGGCACGTTTGATCTCAGCCGGAATATTCAGACGAATATCGTTAATCAGTTCACGCATACGGTCAGCGTCTACAATTACCTTGTGGGATGCAAATGGAATAGGATGGGCTCTGTCCAGAGTATCGTCCATATCCTCAAGAATTTCTTCAATATTCATCGTTATTCTCCTTTACCAAACGTTTTCTTATATCATCAAGTATCTGCTTCGGTACGAAGTGACTGATATCTCCGCCAAAGCTTGCAATCTGCTTTACAACACTGGAACTTAAATACATATTTTCTGCTTTTGTAGTGAGAAATACTGTTTCTGCACCATTATAGAGCTTTTTATTGGCAAGTGCCATCTGAAATTCATACTCAAAGTCACTTACAGCTCTGAGTCCTTTAACAATAGCTATGGCACCGATTTGTTTAACGTAATCTGCCAGAAGACCGTCAAAGCTGTCCACCTTAATATTAGGCAGATGTCCTGTAACAGCACGAATCATATTCTTCCGTTCCTCAAGAGAGAAACTGAAATTTGTCTTCATTTTATTTACCGATACAAGCACTATTACCTCATCAAAAAGCCCTGATGCTCTTGTAATGATATCAAGATGTCCAAGTGTTACCGGGTCGAAACTGCCCGGGCATACTGCAATTCTATTCATCCTGCATCTCTTCTTCCTGATTTATATATATAGTAATACTTATCTTTCCATAATGGTATCTCTTTTTCACTGTAAGGCTGCCAACCTGTTCCGGAAGAACCAGCTCCTTTTCGTGCTCACAGACAACTTTTCCGCCCTCTGCGATCCTTCTTGAAAGAAGCGGAAGAACCT
>JBJERG010000047.1:0-9446 GCA_051882155.1 Ruminococcus sp. | reverse complement strand
TCTGACAAAAAATCTGACGGCGCATCTTACGCACAGTCTTTGTGCGGTATTGCCTCAGTCCTCTCTGAATAATCCGCACTGATAAAGAAGTCTTGGATTTTTTTCCCAGAATGCGTACCGCTGAGATGCCATGGTCATTCTGTAGGTTTCGGGGAAACGTTCCAGCATGGGTATCATGCGCCTGTAGTCCTGGACGTCAATAATTCGTCTTGGAATGCCCAGCTGTCTGGCTTTCCTGAGGGTATATGCAGTGCCGCCTTCGTTTTCATGGATAACCCCAAGAACAGCAGAGGAATATCTGAGCATATAATCATTCCGTGCCAGAAAGCACCATTTTGAATATCTCTCTGATGTGCATATAACGGCGTCGCTGGCGTCAGCCACGCTGAACAGAAGCTCTTTTTCACTGCCTCTGAAGGAAAATTCATGGTCTTTATGGGGTACCGCTGCAATAATATGCAGATCCGGCAGAAAACGCTTCATATACAGAAGAAGTTCTCCTGCCCACAGGTCAACACCTCGTGCCATGCCAGTTATGAAATATCTTGCGCCCCGGTCATAGGCGTCGGCAGTCATAAGAGTAAGCAGTGTTTTTACGCCGCAGATAGTCACCTTATCTGAATAAAGAGGTTTGTCAAGGAACTTTTCCGTTCTGTGACCTGTAAAGCATACGGTTTTATCCCTATGCTGCAAAAAGGACATATCATTTAAATCAGCATCTCTAATAAGCTTTTGCATTATGTATTCCCCAAACTTAAATTTATATGTTTCATTATAACTCATTGCAGAGGAAAATGCAAGAGGCTGTTTTCAAAAATATAATCCGACTTGAAAGAAGGTAATTTTTATGAAAAGGGTTCTGCACCGTGCATGGGCAGAAATAGATCTTTCTGCACTTGACCACAATATTAAAGAGGTAAAAGCTGTGCTGCCGGAAAAGACGGAGCTTATGGCTGTAGTCAAGGCGAATGCCTACGGTCACGGCGATGAAGCGGTCTGCAAAAGACTTGCAGAGCTGGGAGTAAAGTGGTTTGCGGTATCAAATTTAGAGGAAGCTCTTTCAGTGAGAAAGGTCTGCCCCGACGCTGAAATTTTCATTCTGGGCTATACTCCGCCGGAATGTGCAGAGGATATTGCAAAATACAACATCATACAGGGCGTAATGTCCCTTGACTACGCCGAAGAGCTTTGCAGGTATGCCGCAGAGCCTGTCCGCTGTCACATAAAGCTTGATACAGGCATGGGCAGAATCGGTTTCAGAAGCAAGGATGCAAATGCCTGCGCAGAGGAGCTTCTGCCGGTTTTCGACATGGAAAAGCTGTCTGTTGAGGGAATATACACCCACTTTGCAGTGGCAGATTCGCCGGATGATGATGATATAAAATACACTGAAATGCAGGAGAAGCGTATATTTGATGTGTACGACCGATTAGCAGAACTGGGACATAAGCTTCAGCATATACACTGCATGAACAGCGCCGCAAGCATAGTAAGACCAAATGAAAAATGCACCCTTGCAAGAGTTGGCATCGTAATGTACGGACTTCTGCCCAATTATCCCGTGGAGCTTCCCATTGACCTCAGACCTGTTATGACCTTTAAAAGCGTTATATCCCAGGTGAAGGAAATTGAAGAGGGCGATTCTGTAAGCTACGGCAGAACATATACAGCTGACGGCACAAGAAAGGTTGCCACAGTAACTGTTGGCTATGCAGACGGCTATGCAAGGCTTCTTTCCGGCAAAGGAAAGGCACTGGTACACGGCACAGCCTGTCCAATTGTAGGCAGAGTCTGCATGGATCAGCTTATGCTTGATGTTACGGAGGTAAGCGAAGATGTCTGTTCCGGTGACGAGGTAACACTGTTCGGTGACTGTGAGATAACAGCAGATCATCTTGCGTCCCTCTACGGATCAATAGGCTATGAGATAGTCTGCGGCATTTCCAAGCGTGTGCCGAGGATTGTGATAAAGTAAAGTTTGGTGGGAAATCCCAAATTTATAGTCAACTGAAAGATTAAGGCGTTAAAACCTCTCAGTCAGCTTCGCTGACAGCTCTCCTTTCAGGAGAGCCTATATAACCGCTGAATTTAACTTAAACCATAATTTAAAGCAATAGCTAAATTTCTGCGTAAAAAAGCCTCTCCTGAAAGGAGAGGGGAACCACCGAAGGTGGTGGAGAGGTTTTCTTGCCGAAAGCAAGACTTAAGGGTTTTATACCTCAAAATTCAAGTCAACTGAGAGGTTAAATACAAAAAGGGCAGTCACCGACTGCCCTTTATTTATGCAATTTAATAATTTATTTAATTGAAGAGAATTTCTGCCATGCCTCGAAGGATTCACCCGGTGCAATTTCGCAGTATCCTGTCTGTTCTCTCGGCATATCAAGATTCGGAGCGTCGATCATTGCTGTCATAGGCTCAGGGCAGAAATATCCATTGAAGCCTCTGTCATTCCAGAGAATCCAAAAGCCGTATTCCTCTGATACCTCATACGCAATACCCTTGCCGCTTGCAGTATCCTTCATAATAATTCCGTGGAAATCATTGCCCTCAAATTCCTGTGAACCTGCTGCATACATATCGTTGTCAACGTTCACCAGTACAGGACATTTTGTGCCGTTTTTGTATTCCATGTCGTAATCAGAAAGAGGAAGTATTTCACCTGTAGGAAGACAGCGGTCATTCAGAGTCCATTTCTCAATAACCGGAACGCTGATGCGTATATCCTCCTGCTTTCCGCCGTCAACGAAAGGACTGTTCATTGCTGTATGTGTTGCAAAGGACACAGGCATCATAACCTCTGAAAGGTTTGTGAATTTTACCCTGTGTTCAAGTCCCTTGTCAGAGAGAATAAATGTAAATTCCGCCTTGAACTTTATGGGAAGATACTGGAAAAATTCATCATTCTCATCGAATATGTACTCAGTCTTTGCCCATGCCTTTGTATCATCAGCAGAAAGCTCTGTCAGTTTATGATTTCTTTTCTGAAGAATGAAGTGGATATGGTTATTGTAGGGTGCTTTTTCATTTATCGGCAGATGATACACAGCGTCAGATGTTCTCAGAACGCCGTCAGCCAGACGATTCGGCAGATAGAGATTCGGCAGACCCCATACCTCTGTACTGCCCTTGATTATTTCGGGAGTAACCTCCGGTGTGTGACGGAAAAATTCGATACCATTCACATCATCATGGAGTCTGATGACATTAGAGCCTATCTCATTTGCGATAAGTGCGGTATATCCGCCTGCCTTCAGCTCTGCAACAGGCATACCTTTCCAGTCCATAACATTTGCTGTATTCATGCTCTTTTTTTCTCCTTGTTTTTCAAAAATCAATATGCCTTGCCCCAGTAAACCATGCACTTGGCAGGCTTTCCGCAGCATACGCATTTTCCTGTAATTTTCTCCTGTGCAAGCGGAATGCAGCGTGAACCCACGCCTGTCTTTTCCTTAACCTCGTCCTCACAGGTTTCATCTCCGCACCAGAGCGCCTTTACAAAGCCGTCGCCCTTTTCTTCAAGAGTCTTAACGATTTCGTCCATTGTTTCGCAGGAATATGTATGCTCCTCACGGTTTTTAAGAGCCTTTTCGTACATACCGTCACGAACCTCTGTGAGCTTCTGTTCTACTGTTTCAGCCAGATTGTCAAGGGAAACAAATGACTTTTCGCCGTTGTGACGAGTTACCAGAACGCACTGGTTATTTTCAATATCCTTAGGACCTATTTCAACACGTACCGGAACGCCCTTCATCTCATATTCAGCAAACTTCCAGCCCGGAGAGTTGTCAGAATCGTCCATTTTAACACGGATTCCTGCATTTTTGAGGGTTTCGTAAAGCTCAGACGCCTTATCCAGAACGCCCTCCTTATGCTGTGCAATAGGAACGATAACAGCCTGTATGGGAGCAACAGCCGGCGGCAGAACAAGACCGTTGTCATCGCCGTGGGTCATGATAATTGCACCGATAAGACGTGTTGTAACGCCCCAGCTTGTCTGGTGAGGATACCGGAGTTTATTCTCCTTGTCTGTATACTGAATATCGAATGCTCTTGCAAAGCCGTCACCGAAATAATGGGAAGTACCTGCCTGCAGAGCCTTGCCGTCGTGCATGAGTGCTTCGATAGCGTATGTAGCCTCAGCACCTGCGAACTTGTCACTGTCAGTCTTTCTGCCCTGAACAACAGGCATAGCCAGAACATTCTGGCAGAAATCGGTGTAAACGTTCAGCATACGCTCTGTTTCCTCGATAGCCTCCTCAGCAGTTGCATGAATGGTGTGACCCTCCTGCCAGAGGAATTCACGGGAACGCAGGAAAGGACGGGTAGTTTTTTCCCATCTTACAACGCTTACCCACTGATTATAGAGTTTCGGCAGGTCACGGTAGCTGTGAACGATATTGGAATAATGTTCACAGAAAAGGGTTTCGGAAGTAGGACGAACGCAGAGTCTGTCCTCCAGCTTTTCGGAACCGCCGTGAGTAACCCATGCAACCTCGGGAGCAAATCCCTCAACGTGATCCTTTTCCTTCTGGAGAAGGCTTTCGGGAATGAACATAGGCATACAAACGTTTTCGTGGCCTGTTTCCTTGAACATACCGTCAAGAATACGCTGGATATTCTCCCAGATAGCGTAGCCGTATGGGCGTATAACCATGCAGCCCTTAACGCTTGTATATTCGATAAGCTCGGCTTTCTTTACTATATCAGTATACCACTGTGCAAAATCCTCCTCCATGGAAGTGATTGCGGCAACCATTTTTTTATTATTTTTTGCCATTTATTGTTTCCTCCTGACACTATAAGTGTATATACTATTTTAGTATAGCATAGTTTCAGGGTGATTTCAATGTTTATTTTGTGAATTGACGTAAAAAGCCGCCATGACTTATGGTGCGGCTTTTCGTTTTGTATTGACACAAATTGCGAAATTGTGATAAAATAACAGAGTCGGCTTCTTCCGTCAGGAAGGAGGTGGAACTCGTGGCTATAATCATTTCTTTTATAGTTTCTGTTATGGCAAGTGTAGCGGCATACTACATATGCAAATGGATAGACAGGAATTAGCCCGACAATATCCAATAGAAAAGCTCAGGAGCGGCATCTCCTGAGCTTTCTTTTTGCGTGAAACGCATGACAATCATTTCTTTTATATGTCAAACTTATTATATCGCATTCAGTCCGTTTTGTCAATAGTTTTTTAGAAATTGCGTTTGTCCTGTATTGACATAAATTGCGAAATTGTGATAAAATAACCATGTCGGCTTCTTCCGTCAGGAAGGAGGTGGAACTCGTGACCATAATCTTATCTTTTACCATTTCTGTCATGGCAAGTGTAGCCGCTTACTACATATGCAAGTGGATAGACAGGAAGTAGCCCGACAATATCCCAAACAAAAAGCTCAGAAGCCGCCACTCCTGAGCTTTTCTTTTTTTGCGTAGAACGCATGACAATCTCATCTTTTACTGTCAAGACTATTATATCGTATTCAGTCCGTTTTGTCAATAGGTTTTTGGAAATTGCATTCGTTCTGTATTGACATAAAATGCGAAATTGTGATAAAATAACCCTGTCGGCTTCTTCCATAAGGAAGGAGGTGTCTGCTTTGCTATATTATACAGCTTCTTTACTTATTTCTGTTGCAGTAGATGTTTTTTTATATCTCATCTGCAAACGGCTTGACAGGAAGCTGCCCGACAAATTAAAAAAATCCTCCGGAGGTCGCATCTCCGGGGGATTTGCTTTTGCGTGTTTGCTTTGCTTAAACACAGCTTCTCTTTACAGTTTGTATTATACTGCAAATGCGGTATGATGTCAATAGGAAATTTAAGATTCAAGGGAAAAGCCGCCTTTAAGGTTAATAAAGGAACGTGTTTTAAAGTGCATACATTTTTTCAAAAAAAATGCAAAAAACGCTTGACAAAAGCCTTGTTATGTGATATACTATTTAAGTCGGTAAAATGACTTATATCGAGGTGTGGCTCAGTTTGGTAGAGCACTACGTTCGGGACGTAGGGGCCGCAAGTTCGAATCTTGTCACCTCGACCATGAAAAAACCACGCAGTTTCGGAAAAATTTCCGATTGCGTGGTTCTTTTGTTTTTATGATAAAATTTTTCCGGATTCACGTTAGGATACCGAGAAGTTATGGCGGGAAAATAAATAAAGCCCGATTATGAGTATGCTTTTGCCCAGGACTACATATCATTATAATTATCAATGATAAGTCTGATACTATCCTTTTGCTTTCTTGACAACTTGCGGTAGTTGTTTATAAAAGAAGCTTCATCTTCATTCAGATCATAGCATGATACCGCTTCCATGACACGGTCTATATCAGAGTGACCTATAAGATAATCAACCGAAGTTTCAAAGTAATCGGCAAGTTTTATTAATGTTTGAATATCTGGCTCGATTTTGTGATTCTCATACTTATTGATAGATTGTTGACTGACCTCTATGGTGTCGGCTAACTTTTGTTGGCTGACACCTTTTTTGTTTCTGAGTTTTTTCAGATTTTTGACCATATCATCACCGCCTTACATCTATCATAACACCTTAAAGGCGTTAAATGAAACTCCAATAATTAGTTATTGACAACAACCTAAAGTTGTGATATAATGTGAATATATTATTATCAGGAGGTTATTGGTATGAAATTCAGAAAAATTAAGGCATTAGTCACAGCCGGTATGGCTCTGTTTGCCGGAACAGCAGCTGTAATGCCGGAAATGGGGCAGAATGAAATTACTGCAAAGGCAGAGTTCTGGTTGGAAGAAGAGGAGGAACCGACGTATACATACGGTGATCTTACCTACACTGTGTCTAATGACGCTGTGACGATCACTGACTGCAGTGACACTGCTGTGAATGTTGAAGTGCCGACTGAGATTGACGGAATGCCGGTTAAGGGAATTGGAAGCTATGCCTTTGCAAATCTTCCGAATCTGGAAACACTCATAATTCCGGAGTGCGTAGACAATATCGGAGAATCTGCTTTTATTCAGTGCAAAAATCTTACAGCACTGACCCTTCCGAAGCAGGTGGAGAGGTTTGGTAATAGTGTGTATTGGAACGGTACGGAGATAGATCCGGAAACAGGTGAAGAAATAGATGTGTATGGCGAAAGCCCTTGCATAGATATGTTCAGCGGATGCGAATCACTGACTGAAATCGAACTGCCGGAGGGTGCAGCCGGATTTGAATATGGCGGCGGTTTTTATGGCTGTACATCATTGAGATCACTTTATATTCCGAGTACAGTTAGCAAACTGTATGACGGCAACCGAGGCGGTTTTGAAGGTGATATGGAATCATCTTTATGCAGCTGTACTGCGCTGGAAACAATAACAATTCATCCTGACAACCAGAGCTATGCAATGATTGACGGTGCTTTGATTGGGGATAGTTTTTGGTCTGAAGAAGAAACAGGCGATTTTCTTGATAAATGTACTGTAGTTCGCCGTCTGGATAATGGCGATACGTCCTATAAAGTACCGGATACCGTAAAATATATATGCTACTATGCTTTTAGCGATAATACATCGCTGGAAGAAATAATTTTGCCCGAAGGACTGAAACATATTTCCAGAGGTGCATTTTCCAAGTGTCCATCACTCCAGTCCCTCAATATACCTGCAAGTGTTGATATTACCTTATGGGGAACCTTTGAGGGATGTGCATCTCTGAAAGAAATTACAGTCAGTGAGGGTAATGATTATTTTTATAGTGTCGACGGTGCTTTATATACTTCAGACCTCTCTCATACATGGATGTATCCAGAAACATATGATATACCTGAAGATTCATTTTCTGCTTTAATAGTATATCCCGCTGCAAAGGAAGAAACATCATTGACGGTTCCGGATGTTGATTTGATTTTTGGCTCTGCATTCCACAGCAACCAGAATCTGGAGGAAGTTATCATTCCTGAGGGCGTAAAAAATGTGAATGATTATTGTTTCTCTATGAGTAAAGCGTTGAAAACAGTTTCCCTTCCTTCCACACTGGAGTATATTGGACAAGCCGCTTTTTATGAATGTACAAACCTTACAGATGTTATACTTCCGGCAAGTCTTGAAAGTATAGGCAGAAGTGCCTTCCATGACTGTTCAAGCCTTGGAAAACTTAATATCCCGGCAAATGTATCTTCAATAGGCGACTATGTATTTGAAGGCTATACAGGTCTGACAGAAATAACTGTTGACCCTGCAAATGAGAATTTCACAGCCGAAAACGGAGTACTTTTCAATAAGGATATGACAAAATTGATTGCATATCCTGCGGCAAATACTGACGCTTCCTATACAGTGCCTTCAACTGTAACAGAAATGTCAGACAGCAGCTTCCACAGCGCAAGAAATCTTAAAGAGGTTATCCTTCCGGAGAGTATTACTGTAATACCTTCATATGCCTTTTCAAGATGCAATGTTATGGAAAAGGTAACACTGCCCTCTTCGCTGACAACGATCAATGAAAGTGCATTCTATGAATGTGAAAGTTTGAAAGAAATAGAAATACCTGAAAGCGTTACTTCTATCGGTGACGAAGCGTTTGTAAATTGTGCAAACCTTGATTCAATAAAGATACTCAATGCCGAATGCGTGATATATGATTCCGCTGATACCATTGCCGATAATGCGGTTATATATGGTATTCCGGGCAGTACAGCAGAAGCTTATGCAAAGGAATACGGCCGTATATTTGTGTCTTTGGATAATGAGGGACTTTTCGGTGATGTTGACCATGACGGAGCAGTTTCCATTGCCGATGCAGCAGAAGTGCTTTCCTATTATGCAAAGGGAGCAGCAGGTATGGATGCGATTTTTGGATCTGATGAAGAAGAACATAAAAAAACATCAGCCCTTGCTGACGTTAATTCTGACGGAGAGATCACAATACAGGACGCATCATTAATACTAAGCTATTATTCAAAATCCGCCGCAGGCATTACAGGCGGCTGGAATGCAGTTCTGAATGGTTAAAACATTAGGTCACCTCTAAAAACCCGCTCATCTGTCATCTGCGGTATATCTTTACGTCATCTCCACTTTCAAAAAACCTGAAATATACAAAGTACATGTGCCCCTTGTGGGGATTCCTGCGTTTTTCTTTAAGTGAATCTGCCGCAAATCTACACCGCATCTGACAGACTCGGAATATTCAGAGGTGCACATTATTATAGAAAAACAGTCATACTGTATTATTTTTACGGTATGACTGTTTCTTTTATGTCTGAAATTTTTCTGCACCTGTTTGAAGGAAAAAAGAAAACTCAGAAATGGCGATATACCGTCATTTCTGAGCCTTATGCGTGGTGACCCGTACGGGAATTGAACCCATGATTCCGCCGTGAAAGGGCGGTGTCTTAACCTCTTGACCAACGGGCCACATGGTAGCGGCAGTAGGATTTGAACCAACGACCAATCGGGTATGAACCGAGTACT
>JBJERG010000046.1:0-2020 GCA_051882155.1 Ruminococcus sp. | reverse complement strand
GATGTGAAGGCTTGCCGTGAGTCCTACAACATATATTTTGATAACGGAATTTTAATGACAAGCGAAAGCGGAAAGATCATTGCAAACAGTTCTGATGCAAAGGAAGGACTGCCCATGGTCTACGGCTTCAATCCGACAGTCCTTACACCGGGACTTCACACCAAATCATCTGATGAAACGAAGGATTATATATTTGAAGAGTTTACAAAGGTAATGGGAAATGAACTGAGTTTTCCCATAACCTCAATAGATATGTCGGACAAGTACAATATTGTGGTTGTTTTTGATAACAGAATAGAATTTTCTATGGGTAACTGGAATGAAATACCCTACAAGATAACTCTTGCAGAAGCAGTTATGTCCCGGCTCGGTGCTGAAAAAAAGGGATATCTTACAATGGTAGGCAATAATCAGTGTTCGTTCCGTGACAAAGCGTCGGTAGAGCTTGCAAATCAGATAACATCAGCAAATACCACAGCCTCATCTGAGACCGGAGAAGGCTCGGAAACTACAGCCACACAGACAGTTACAGAGACGTCGCCGGAAGCGAATAATGGCTGATAATAATAAAATCTGACGAAAAAAGAAAAAATTTTCGAAAATGACTTGAAATATGCTTTGAAGTGTGTTAAAATATAACGTGTATTTATATGTAAGCGATAGAAAGCATGATATGCAGTATAAATGCGTATCGGCAAGATTATAGGAGGAAGCAAAATAATGACTGATTTCATTTACGAAGATGCGTTTGAACCGGATGTATGTATCAAAGTAGTAGGTGTTGGCGGTGCCGGCGGCAATGCTTTGAACTGTATGGTTCAGTCAGGTGTTCAGAATATTGAGTATATTGCAGTAAATACTGATGCAAAGGCTCTGAATAATTCAAAAGCAAGCACAAGAATTCAGATCGGTGCAAAGCTGACAAGAGGCAGAGGCGCAGGCAATAAGCCTGAAGTTGGTGCAGCCAGCGCAGAAGAAAATGCAGAAGAAATCGAGTCAGCACTGAGAGGTGCCGATATGGTATTCATCACTGCAGGCATGGGCGGCGGAACAGGCACTGGTGCGGCTCCTGTTGTGGCACGTATTGCCAAGGACGCCGGTATTCTGACTGTGGCAGTTGTAACAAAGCCCTTTGCATTTGAGCGTGAACAGAAAATGGTTCAGGCTGAAAAGGGTATCGAGGAACTGAAAAAGTATGTTGATTCTCTTATAGTTATTCCTAATGAAAAGCTTCTTGAGGGCGACGATAAGCCGCTTACTATGCGTGAATCCTTTGCCCGTGCAGATGAAATTCTTGAAAAGGGTGTTCGCAGCATTTCCGATCTTATTGTTGAGGAAGGCTATATCAACCTTGACTTTGCGGATATTACAACCATTATGCGTGGTGCAGGCTATGCTCACATGGCTATCGGTCATGGTTCAGGAAAGGACAAGGCAAAGGCAGCAGCAGCAGAGGTTATTGCCAGTCCGCTGCTTGAAACATCTATTGCAGGTGCAAAGCGTCTGCTTATCAACATTACAATGAGCGAAGATGTTCTGTCCTCCGATGTAGATGCAGCAACCAAGCTTATTACCGAAAAGGCGGCTGACAATGTTGAGTCCATCTTTGGTACAGCATTCAAGTCTGATATGCACGACGAGATGACAATCACTGTAATTGCTACAGGATTCGGCGATACAGAAGCGCCTGCCGAAGCAAAAGCAGAAGAAGAGCCTGCAAAGGAAGAAAAGCATGAAGAGGCTGTACAGCCCAAGGCTCCTGAGGTAAAGGTCAGCACTCCCGAAGCAGCTCCTGCTGCAAAGGAGAAGTCTTCTGCGCCTAAGGAACCGCTTCTTAATGAAGACGAATGGGAAACTATATTCAAAATTCTTGACGAAAGATAAGATAAGTTACAGGGCTGCTGCAGGGAATAGATCTGCGGCAGCTCTTTTTGACAATCTGAATCATAGCAATTTTTCAAAGGCGGATTAGTATTACTATTCTATGTGCATTATTACAGAAAAATATATATAAAAACTG
>JBJERG010000045.1:0-9522 GCA_051882155.1 Ruminococcus sp. | reverse complement strand
CAACAATTATAGGTGCGCTGCTTCTTGGCGTATCAAGAAAATCAGCCGCTGAATTTACATTCTTCCTTGCTGTTCCGGTTATGGCAGGTGCAAGTCTTCTCAAGCTTGTAAAACATGGCTTTGCATTTACCGGTCTGGAGCTTGCAGTACTTATTGCTGGTATGCTCACTGCATTTATCGTATCCATGCTGATCATCAGATTCCTTATGCAGTATATCCGCAAGCATGATTTTACTGTTTTTGGATGGTACAGAATAATTCTGGGTATACTTGTACTTGTCTGCGGTTTTACAGGCGTTATAGGCTGATAAAAAGACCTGCCTTATGCAGGTCTTGAATTTTAAAAAAAGGAGCAACTGTATGAAACCTTGTTTGATCGTTGTGGATTTTCAGAATGATTTTATTGACGGTTCCCTGGGATTTGAAAAAGCGTCCCGGCTTACATCTCTTATTGCTGAGAAAATCAGAAATTACCGTAATGCAGGCGGTGACATTATTTTCACATTCGACACCCATGACGAAGGTTATTTAAGCACACAGGAAGGCAGGAATCTGCCGGTCATGCACTGCATTAAAGGTACAGAAGGGCATTGCCTTCACTCTGAAATAGAAGCTTTGCGTTTGCCTCATGATATCTGCTTTGAAAAATGCACATTTGGTTCTGATAAGCTTTTTGATTATCTCAGAAAAAATCCATACAGCAGCATTGAGCTTTGCGGACTGGTTTCAAACATCTGTGTTCTTTCAAATGCAGTCATATGCAAAACAGCACAGCCGGAAACGCCCGTTTCCGTTGACGTCCGCTGCACTGCAAGCTTTGATGAATCACTTAACAAGGCTGCTCTTTCAGTAATGGAGGGCATACAGATAAAACTTACAGGAACGGAGGACAACGCATATGAAACGTGAAAATCCTGCAATGCTGTGTGATTTCTATGAGTTTACAATGGCAGGCGGTTATTTCAGAAACGGTTTTTACAAAAGAAAGCTCTGTTTCGACCTTTTTTTCAGAAACGTTCCCGACGGCGGCGGATTTGCCATAGCAGCAGGTCTGAGTCAGGCTATTGAATATATAAAGGAACTTCATTTTGATGAGGAAGACATTGAGTATCTGAGAAGCAAGAATGTATTCGATGAAGATTTCCTTGAATATCTGCGCACATTCCGTTTTACAGGAGATATATGGGCAGTTCCGGAGGGTACCCCTGTTTTCCCGAATGAACCAATCATGACAATAATTGCCCCTGCAATTGAGGCGCAGCTTGTTGAAACATATCTGTTGCTTCTCATAAATCACCAGTCCCTTATTGCAACAAAGGCAAACCGCATCGTCCGTGCCGCTGAAGGCAGAACTGTACTGGAGCTTGGTTCAAGAAGAGCCCAGGGCTCATCAGGAGCAGTATCCGGCGCCCGTGCTGCATATATCGGCGGATGTCATGGAACAGCCTGCGTTCTTACAGATCAGCTTTACGGCGTTGCGGCGGCAGGTACAATGGCTCATTCATGGGTTCAGTCATTTGACAGCGAATATGAAGCATTCACGACCTTCTGTGAAATTTATCCGGACAATGCCGTTCTCCTTGTTGACACATACAACACTCTGAAAAGTGGAATTCCCAATGCAATACGTGCATTCAAGGATGTTCTTCTGCCAAAGGGCATTACAAAATGTGCAATAAGACTGGATTCCGGAGATATTGCATATCTGTCCAAAAAAGCAAGAAAAATGCTGGACGAGGCAGGTCTTGACGAATGCAGGATCGTTGCTTCAAATTCCCTTGATGAATATCTGATAAAAGACCTTTTAAGACAAGGTGCGAAAATTGATATTTTCGGCGTTGGAGAAAGACTGATAACTTCAAAAAGTGCGCCTGTATTCGGCGGTGTATATAAGCTGGTTGCTGTGCAGCATGAGGACGGAGATTTTGAGCCTAAAATCAAGATAAGCGAAAATATTGCAAAGATAACCAATCCTCATTTCAAAAAGGTTTACCGCTTCTATGATAAGACAACCGGCAAAGCTCTGGCTGACGAGCTTTGCGTTTATGATGAAGTCATCGACGATACCAAGCCCCATACAATATTTGATCCAAATGCTGTATGGAAAACAAAAACCCTTACAGATTACACAGTAAAGCCTTTGCTTTCGGAGATATTCAAAGACGGCAGGCTTGTTTACAATGAACCCACCCTTGAAGAAACAAGACGATACTGCCTTGAACAGGTGGATCTTCTCTGGGATGAGGTAAAGCGTTTTGAGAATCCTCATAACTATTATGTTGACCTTTCAGAAAAACTCTGGAATGTAAGGCAGAGCCTTCTGGGAGAAAAAAGAAATTCAAATATTTAAGAAAGATGTGATAATATGCCTGAATATGAAAAATATATACGCCGTGTTGAACCCTATGTTCCCGGTGAACAGCCGAATTTTCCGGATATGATAAAGCTTAATACCAATGAAAACCCCTATCCGCCCTCTCCTGAGGTTCAGAAAGCTCTGGAAAGCTGCTCTCTCAGTTCATTAAGGCTCTACCCGGATCCTACTTCTCACAAGCTTAACAAGGCTATTGCCGACCGCTATGGTCTGAAGGAATCACAGGTGTTTACAGGCGTCGGTTCTGATGATGTAATTGCAATGTGCTTCCTCACATTCTTTAATTCAGAGAAGCCTATGCTTTTCCCGGATATAACCTATGCCTTCTATCCGGTATGGGCAGAAATGCTGAGAATACCTTATACGCTCATTCCATTGAATGATGATTTTGAGATCGTACCGGAGGATTACTGCCGTGAAAACGGCGGAATCATTTTCCCGAATCCCAATGCACCTACAGGCGCACTGCTGCCGCTGGAAAGCATTGAAAAAATCATAAAATCCAATCCGGATTCCATTGTAATGGTAGACGAGGCATATATTGATTTCGGCGGTCAATCGGCAGTTCCGCTCATTGAAAAGTATGATAACCTCATTGTTGTGCAGACGTTTTCAAAGTCACGAGCACTTGCAGGAATGCGTATTGGCTATGCAATGGGCAATGAAAAGCTCATAAAGGCTCTGAATGATGTAAAATACTCATTCAATTCATATACAATGAACCGCCAGGTCATTGAAGCAGGCGCCGCTGCTGTTAAGGACGAAGAATATTTCCAGAGCATTGTCAATAAGATCATTTCCACAAGGGAACGTGCAAAAAAGGAATTTACAGCTCTTGGCTTTAAGTTCAAGGATTCAATGAGCAATTTCCTTTTTGTAACACACCCGGAATGGAAAGCTAAATATCTTTTTGAAGCATTGAAGGAAAAGCACATCTTTGTCCGTTATCTCCGTGGAAAACGTACAGATAATTACCTGCGTATTACAATAGGCACTGATGAGGAAATGGATACATTATTTGAATTCCTCAGAAATTATAAAGGCTGAAAATCAAAGCTGCTGCAGATATTGCTACTGCAGCAGCTCTTTTTTATTACTCCGCAAGCACCGCCCTTACAGTAACACGGCTTGCTCCGCTGTATGTACAGGTAAATAAGGTAATATCCCAGTTTTCATCATCTGACTGCATTGCAGCTGCATTTTTTCCGCCGATGATCTCACTCTGAACAACGCTGTATCTGTATACAGTTCCGTTTCCGTCTGTGAATATTATCTCATCACCGGAATCAAGCTCTGATATTCTTCCGAAGTGACACCTGTAATTATGGGCGGCAATAACCAGATTTCCCTCCTCAGCAGAGCCGGTATATCTGCATGGAGCAGCTTTAAGACCCGGATAGCTCCAGTCACTCATAACCGGCAGCTCAAGACCCAGTGAAGGGATATACAGTATTCCCATATAGGCAATGTTATTAACATAGTAAACAACTGTCTGACTTTGCTCTGCGGGACTTTCATATTCCGCAAAGATATCAGGTTCGGCAGGAGGTTCAGATGATACTTCTCCCGTATTATTCAGATCCGGAACCACTCCATAAATGGAAGTAATCTTGCCTTCTGCTGAAGGAGAAACCGGATATGAGCTTTCTTCCTTATAATGAAGCTCCGGCATCTGTGCCTTCAGCTCTGTCAATATATCCGATGTCACCTTTTCAGCTTGATTGTCCTCATTCCTGTTATATAGCAGCAGGAACAATGCCGCCAGTAATAGCATTGTTCCTGCTGCCATGAGGTATGTCCCTCGTTTGATTTTCATTATAAAGCCTCGCTTATTTTTTCTTATTGAGCCGCCAGCCAACAGCAAAAAGAATTATTCCTGCTGCACCGCATACAGGCACAGGCCACCAGAGCTGTCCTGTCTGAGGCAATTTGCCGCCGCCACCGCCATTTACTCCTGTCGTAACTTTAGTTTCAGTATAGGTAGTATCGGTGGAAGTTGCTGTGCTGTCTGTTGAAACAGTTGTTTCAGTAACAGTGTCTGATGT
Organism: Ruminococcus sp.; assembly: GCA_051882155.1. Lineage (GTDB taxonomy): Bacteria > Bacillota > Clostridia > Oscillospirales > Ruminococcaceae > Ruminococcus_C. The sequence continues at coordinate 5,103 of JBJERG010000045.1, read as the reverse complement.
CGTTGTATCCGTTCCGGTATCCGAAGACGTTACAGTGGTTGTCACTGTTGTTGTATCGGTAGTAGTTGTTTCTGTGGGGATAGTAGTATTATAAAGAACATCACGGGAGTTTACAAGAATATACTGGGTTTCGTTATTTCTGTATACCACCTTATAATCGCCCTGAATATTTATTTCCTTAACTCGCCATGAAGATGAAGCGTCGCCTGTCCAGTCATATGTCCATTCATTCTGCTTATTCAGTGTTACTGTTTCCACATATTTATTGTCACAATAGATCTCAACTTCAATTTCAACAGGTCTGAGCTGAATGAATGAATCATCATACTGCCATACTTTTTTTACACGATACATCTGGTCATCAAATGATGGCTTTTTACGCACAGTAAATTTAGCATAGGCAGTCACAGCCTTTCCGCCGGTAATTTCCACAAACATAGCCGTCGGAATATATATTGAAGAGCCAACGGAAAGTTTATCTCCTGTAACAAGATAAATTCCGTCCGCCATTCCTGTAAAGGTAATATTTCCGCCTGCGTCGGAGCTTCCTTTTGCAAAAGGCTCAATATTATCAAGAACAGCATAATTTTCGAGAGTATTTGCAGCGTCCTGCAAAGAGGAGGTTTCGAGATCAGGAAGAAATACAGGATAATCTGCAAAATCACCTGTAAATTCAATTTTATTATCGGATACACGCTGACCTGCGGCAAATATTTTCCAGTTCATGCCATAAAGCGGCTCGTTTTCCGACTTGCATACAATGGTAAGGCTGCCCTTTGCCGAATCTGCGTATGATACAAAGAATGCAGTGCAAAGCCATAAAACCAGAGCACAGGCACACAGCACAGTGCCTATTCTGCGGCAAATTTTACTGCACATATCAATCATCCTCCTTTTTTCTATTGTTTATCTCATTGAAAATTTGTCTTGATGAATACGTCCTGCGTTTTCTTCCGCTGATAAACCATACTGCCAGAAGTCCGACGAGAAGCGGAGCACAAATTCCGGGAACAACCAGCATGGGATCCACCTGAACAGCATCTGAAACCACCTTGATATTGTGCGGATAAACTGTTTCAATGCGCTTTGCACGTACAAGAAGTCTGTGGGAATTTATTCCATATGGAGTACAGGTCATAAGGGTTACAAGATCCTTGTCTTCTGCAATGGCAAGCTTATTTATTTCATGAGGAAGAACTATGTTTATTTCCTCTACTTCATAGGTAAGGATCTCATTCAGTACGGTAATTGTAAAGGTATCGCCTGCATTAAGTCTGTCAAGGTCACTGAAAAGTCTTGCTGAAGGCAGACCTCTGTGGGCAGATATAACACAGTGAGTACCAATTCCGCCTACAGGAAGAGAAGAACCCTGCAAATGACCTGCCGCAACATTCAGCACCTCATCAGATGTACCGTGATATATAGGCATCTGGACATTTATTGAGGGAATAGTAATGTATCCCATTATTCCGGTTCCTGAAATATTAAGGATATCATCATAGCCAGGAACAGCGTCAGGGTTTGAGAATGGAGCATACACCTCGGAAAGTGCAGTATTATATCGATGAGCTTCTGCCATTATCTCATCATAGCGGTTGTCGTCCAGTTTTTCTACGGTGGTATCGTAATTTGCAATAGCATAGCTTTGAACACGGGAATTCCACCAGTCACTGACGATAGGATAGAGCATTACGGAGAGTCCCACAAGTAATATTATGATAAGAATTATCGTTGAAAATGATATGCGTTTTTTCCTCATGGGATCCTCCCTAATGCCTGCCGGCAGTTCCCTGCCGGCAGACTAAGGTCTGGTTTGCCGCTTAGCGGCTTTTGGGGTTTATGGACGTATGGAGTTTATATGAATGTGACAATATAGCTTACTTATTGGACATTCTCTTCTTGGCAATCAGAAGTACGCCTGCACCTACTACCAGTGCGCCGCCGCCTGCGTAGAAGATTGTGGTACCGATGCCGCCGGTTGAAGGAAGGCTGGAGCCGGAATTATTTTCAACTGTCATAGCAACTGCACCAGAATCAAGAGCACCGTTTGCAGAAGGATTAGTACCAACCTTTATATTAAGTTCTGTAAGTTCTTCACCATCAATTGTATTATCACTCTGCGTATTATTTGTATTCGCAGAAATGGTAAATTTAACAGGATCTGTCAGGATGTTATATCCATTAGGTGCCTTTGTTTCTTCAAGGCTATATGCACCATCATCAAGACCGATAATTTTGAATGTGCCATCAGCCGCTGAAGTCAATACTGAAGCACCATCTTTACTATCAACCCAACCTGTAACCTTACCATTTGTATCAACAGTTACCCATTTATTTGCATGAGCACCGTTTGTTGCCTGAAGCTTAAATTCAGCACCTGCAAGTTTAATTTCAGTATTTGCGCCATCAACCTTTGTTACATCAAGTTCATATGTAAACGCAATTACTTCATCAACAGGGGTTTTACTTGTGGTATCAGTTTCACCTGAGCCACCGTTATTTGGATTATTTGAATATTCGAGATATACAGCATTTTCCTGACCAGGCCGACCGATTACAGCGTTGCTGTTAAGAGTTGCAGAATAAGAAACCACTACCTTTGAATCATCAGTAAGTGTAACCGCTGTGCTTTCACTTGTGGCAGCTTTAATATTATCAAAGGTAACTGTAATTGTATTAGCATCCTCACCGCCGCCGGTAGCTGTAACGTTATAACAGCTTGAATCAATTGTATTACCATCAATTGTAACTGTTACACCGCTTGTTGCAAAGCCTTCTGCAAGTGTAAATTCCTTACCAAGTGTATCATGGAAAATATACTTATATGTATTATATTCAGCAATATTTGACGGCATAGTTCCATAAAGCTTAAACGGAACAGTATCGCCTATGCTAAAGTCAGCAGTATCATTGTAACGTTCGCCATATGTGGCATCATCCTGCCAAGAAGTACCTGTCTTAACGTTTTCCTGAATCTTCTTCTCAACTGACGGAATAGCAGACTTAACAGATATTTCTGCACCTTCACTTGCATCATATACAGCAAGGAGATAAGATGTCATAGCTGAATTAGTCGGAATACCTGTCATTGATGATTCAACAATTACATAGTAGCCATCATCAGCAGCCGTAATTGTTGCAGAAGCTGTATTGTTTACAACTTTGAGATTATCTTTCTGAGCAACAACAAGCTTTGCAAAAGCTTTTGCCTTATTAGAATTATTACCATATTCTCCCAGCTTTGCAGCTACTTCAGCAGCATTAGAACAAGAGGTAAAATCAGAACCAATTGTTGAATCAGCTTTTAATGCTGTAAGGAATGCAGATGCTCCGGTGGGATTTGCCCACTGAATACCTGTAAGTTCTGTTGTTGTACCGCCGCTCTCTCCGGTTTTTGTTTCAACAGTACCAGCAAAAATCTGATATGCTGTGTAAGTGTGTCCACTATTTGCAACTTCATCACTAAATGAAATTGTATTTGCTGCTGCTACCGCCTCAACGGAGAAAGAGGTTGCCATAGGCGCTGCCATGCAGGCAACTGCCAGGATAGATGCTACAAACGCTGCGAATTTTCTTGTTCTTTTCATAATAAACGCTCCTTTTAATAAGTTGTTCCGTCGGTGCGGCGCTCTCACCGCACCCTTACCGGATAATTTTTGATTTTGTTATTTAGTACGACGTTCCTTCAAACGACGTCTGAAACGGTTGCTACCGGCGAATGCACTCAGCAGAACCAATGCTCCGCCTGTGTAATAGAATTTAGCCGTACCCTCTCCGCCGGTGGAGGGCATTTCTACGCCAGAGGATTCCTTTTTCGTGTTGAGAACGGTCATTATTCCGTTTCCTGGCTGTCCAGCGTTGATGCAGATATCTGTTAATATATCTGTATCGTCGCCGTCGTCAAATGAGTAGCTGACATCATAACCCGCTGATGAATCAGTATCTTCCACTGCCCAGTAGTAGTATTGAGAACCACTTTCATCATAAGCAGGAAGATTCGCTACAATAGTCGTCCAGATGCCGTCATCGTCGTTCGTTCCGTCAATCTGTATCGTCATCGGGAATGTAAGCGTCGTCTCCGCACTCGCATCAATTGTCGCTTGCAGAATCGGCATTTGGTATATGCTGTTGGTACTGCGGAGGGAATATGTTGATGCTGCTATAAATGTTACTGAATTGATCACTGCTGATATCAGATTCTCTTTCGCATAAATTTTAAAATTACTAATTGTAGCAGACAAGTTAGTAATCTTCACCTTTTTGCCATCAACTTCCACTGAAATTTTTCCATCCCAGTTTTGAGCTGATATATTACTGCCATCATAAGTTAACCACATATAAGCATCACCTATATGCACATCAAATCCAGCATTACTATTTGATGTATTAGTAATACTATCAAACAATATTTCAACCTTACTAACATTGTTGATATCAGCTGTCTTTTCAAAACTTTGACCTTGCGTCAATGTTACTGCATCACTTCCTCCAGACGATTCCTCATTGACGGTTACCGTAACGTCTATTGGTGTTGTACCATCTCTTACTGTAAGCGTGGTACTGCCAGCTGCACTGCCTGTAACTGTGATTACATTGCCATTAACTGTAGCAGTTGCAATACCTTCCGGATTAAATGAACAGCTAAGACTTCCAGCTGCATTCGATGCTGTGATTGTTGCCGTGCTGTTAACAGTTATTTCTACTGATTTCTTATCAAGGGTCATAGTCAACGTTTCAACATAACTTGTATTATTGATTGTATAGGTAGAACCGTCCTTATAAGTAATTACAATCTTCTGGATATCGTCTTTTTGCTTGGTTATATAACCAAAACGATTCGCATTTGTTGCACCATCTGCATATGTCCATGTAGCTATATTCCCATTAAAGCTTGTACCAGAAGTTGTTCCTACAGAAGACCATTTACCACCGCTGTCACAATAGTTAAACCAGAGATTCATTTCAGTTTCCCAATTAGGGAACTCTGTTAGCGTATCTCTATAGTAAACTTCTACTGTTGAAACTTCTTTAGATGAATACTCATCAGGCACACTGATGTTTTCAGTTGAATCATTCACAATTGCAACATTTGTACTCTGCTTT
>JBJERG010000044.1:0-2038 GCA_051882155.1 Ruminococcus sp. | reverse complement strand
AAATATATAGGGGCAAGAGATGACAGCGGCGTAAAGCTTCACAGGCTTTCATCGCCGGAATGGCAGAAAACCCGCAATAACGTTAAACGTGCCGTCAAGGATATGGCAAAGGAACTCACCGCCCTTTACGCAAAACGTGAACAGGCAAAAGGCATAGCCTTTGAGCCGGATGATGAAGTTCAGCGGGATTTTGAACAGCATTTTCCATATATCGAAACAGACGATCAGCTTACTGCTATCGAGGAGATAAAGCAGGATATGGAGAAAAGCCGGCCAATGGACAGACTTCTCTGTGGAGATGTGGGCTTCGGTAAAACCGAAGTGGCTCTTCGTGCCGCCATGAAATGCGTCCTCAGCGGAAGACAGTGTGCTATACTTGTGCCTACTACCGTTCTGGCAATGCAGCATTATCAGACGGCGCTGAGAAGATTTGAGGCTTTTCCTGTAAATGTGGAGCTTCTGTCCAGATTCTGTACCCCAAAACAGCAGAAAGCCACCCTTGAAAGAATGAAGAAAGGTACTGCGGATATTGTAATAGGTACCCACAGACTGGTGCAGAAGGACGTGGAATTCAAAAACCTGGGACTTGCAATAATCGACGAGGAACAGCGCTTCGGCGTTGCCCATAAGGAAAAATTCAAGGAGATGTTCTCCGGCGTGGACGTCCTCACATTGTCAGCAACGCCTATTCCACGAACTCTCAATATGGCAATGAGCGGTATACGTGATATGTCCGTTATAGCAGAAGCGCCCCAGGACAGACATCCTGTCCAGACCTATGTCATGGAATACAGCTTCGGAGTCATTGTGGGAGCTATTGAACGTGAGCTGAGAAGAGGAGGACAGGTCTACTATATCCATAACCGCATAGATACCATAGAATATACAGCCGCAAAACTCAGACAGGCTCTTCCCGATGCAAGAATAGGCTTTGCCCACGGGAGAATGAGCGAAAACGAAATGTCGGAAATATGGCAGCAGCTTGTGGATCAGGAAATAGATGTCCTTGTATGTACAACTATTATAGAAACAGGGGTGGACGTTTCAAATGTGAATACCCTCATTCTGGAAAATGCCGACTGCTTCGGACTTTCCCAGCTTTATCAGCTCAGAGGAAGAGTGGGCAGAGGAAGCCGCAGAGCATACGCCTATTTCACGTTCAAAAGGGATAAATCCATCACAGAGGTATCCGCAAAACGCCTTGCCGCTATGAGAGAATTCACCCAGTTTGGCAGCGGCTTTCAGATAGCTCTCAGAGATCTGGAAATCAGAGGTGCAGGCAGTATTTTAGGCGGCAGACAGCACGGCCATATGGAGGCTGTGGGTTATGATATGTATTTAAAGCTTCTGGGAGAAGCCGTTGCGGAGGAACGTGGCGAAAAGCCGGAAAAAGCCGCCGAATGCGTTGTGGACGTTCAGATAAGCGCACATATTCCCGAGGATTACATAGAAAGTCTGAGCCAAAGACTCAGTATGTACAGAAAAATTGCAGCACTTGAAACGGAAGAGGATAAGCTTGATCTTCTCGATGAACTTATTGACCGCTACGGAGAACCGCCCTCTGAAATAATGGGACTTGTGGCACTGTCCCTTCTCAGAAACCGTGCGTCAGCACTTGGCGTCACCGAAATAAATCAGCGTGGGGAGAAGATGTATTTTTATATACAGAGTCCCACCCAGGAACAGATAACTTCACTGGCGTCGGAATTCCGTGGAAAAATTATTTTCAACAGCCTAAAAAAGCCCTATATCGGCGTTACAGTGCCCAATGGCATGAAGCCTCTTGCACTTATGCAGAGGGTCATTGAAGTTATGGAAAAATAATGGCGGCACAGAAGAAAACTGTCATATTTAAAAAAATTTCTACACCGGTTTTTTTGTGCAAAATAACAGTGGACATATGGTTTTGTATGTGTTATAATAAGCACAATAGGTAATTATACCTTGGGCAACACCGCACAAAGCACGCCTGACGGCTCTGCACGTAATCTGCTTGCAGCTTTTCCGTCATATTTCACAAAAAGCCTCGCTGATACAC
>JBJERG010000043.1:0-2042 GCA_051882155.1 Ruminococcus sp. | reverse complement strand
GGGCACCTCTAAATACTCCGAATCTGTCAGATGCGGTGTAGATTTGCGACAGATTCACTTGAGGAAAAACGCCGTAATACTTTGTGTATTTCAAGTTTTTTTGAAAGTGGAGATGGCGTAAAGATATACCGCAGATGGCAGATGAGCGGGTTTTTAGAGGTGCCCATATATAATATTAATGCAGAGTAAGCAGATGAATACAAAATAACATTCACCTGCTTACTACAATTTTTCTGATTTCCAATCTTTTAATAGTGCGTTATCTGCATCTTGGCTGCTCAGGTCATTTTTTGGATTGTATGAAGTCCATCAGAACAGCCCGGCAGGGTGCGCCGTCTGTATTCGTAAGATTTAAAGGAGCGCAATTCAGAAAATATACACCCTCCGGCACTTCAGAAAGCCTTATTCCCTCAAGCAGTACTGCTTCTGCACCAAGCAAAACAAGATGTACTGCCATTGGTGCATTTTCCGGTCCTACTGTCTGAGATTCGTTTCCTATAAGATCAACGCCCGCCTCAGCAAAAATTTTTGCCGCCTCGAGAGTAACAACAGCCTTTCCCTTTATGAGTATTCTCTGCTGTGCACCATTATAAGTTTCAGCGGCTCTTTCAAGGATGCCCTTAGCTTCCTGTGCCGTTATATCGCCTTCATGACCTTCTACATATGCCGGACCTATAAATTTCTCAAGTGCAATCTCATCAACACCCTTGCCCTCTTTCAGAAAATGAAGAGGAGCATCAACATGAGTACCATTATGTGCACACATTGAAAATTGTGTCAGATTGCAGATATCTCCGTTTTCGATTCTAAGCAGAGTCTTTTTCTCCGGTTTAGGATCTCCGGGAAACACCTCGCATTCAAAAAGCGGCTGAGTAATGTCATATATCATTTAAGAAAACCTCCGTTCATTAACTTTCCTCCGGATCCAGAATGGTCATGGTACTGCCATTATACGCACGATACATATAGGTATCTGATTCCGGATTTCTGATATTATTCCATACCGAACAGGAAGTCCCCGACCATGAACGGACAAAATATGCTGTTTCTGATGTTAGATATGCAGTATTGCCGTAAATCTCATTGTCACAGCCCCAGCCTTCCACCTGACAATGCAGCTGAACAGCGTCAGCAATAGCTGTATTTTCATCATCATAAAAAATATTATTGCGAACTGTAACTTCATTGCCCTTAATATCAATAAAACTGTCTGTGTCAGTCATTCCGCCGCCGTACATTGTACAGTTTTCAATGATATTTCCTGTTGTATATTCCTTTATGTCAACACATTCAGCAGTCACATTCGGTCCAATAGTGCAGTCCTGTATCAGATTATAATTACAGTCATAGGAATATGAGGTTGTGGATTTTGCACTCCCGATATAAATTCCTTCTCCGTATTTTGCTGTGAGAAGTCCGCAGTTGTATACATCAGCTCCGATAACATAACAATGAGAACTTCCGTCACGGATATGAATACCTTCCTCTCCGATATTATAAACTGAAACATTTCTGATTGCTGTATGATTTGAATTATCCAGCACAATTCCCTTTCTGGCATTGCAGAAAGAAATATCCTCAATATTCCAGTAATCTCCCGTAATATACAGCACCATGCCGTCAGAAAAACCAGCACCTTTCATAATTGCAGGATCAGATTTGTCTGCACTTTTTATTGTAATGGGTGCATCTGCAGTTCCTTCTGCTGATGACATAAAAAGAGAACCGGCTGTTCCCTTCTGTTCCCATTCATATTCACCACCTGCAAGCAGGATAGTATCTCCTGCCGCAGCATTTTGCAGAGCCTGCTGAAGTTCTTCAGCTGTGCTGACATTAACAGTTCTTCCCTCTTCTGCATTGCACAGCAGTACTTCCTTCATCTGGCAAAGGTCGAATACATTGAGAGTACCGTCCCGATTAAAGTCACCCTTTTCACAGTCAGTAAGCTCTGTGCCGTCATGGGCAAGCCATTTCTGCAGTTCTGCAGAATCCCGTGCATCAAATTTTCCGTCTGAATTTACATCACCTGCAATATCGGAATA
>JBJERG010000042.1:0-2052 GCA_051882155.1 Ruminococcus sp. | reverse complement strand
CAGAGGTCGACGATCTTGCGGATACCCTTGCCTACGCAAGCCGTGAGCTTTCCAAAACAGATGAAATGCAGAGAGATCTTATTGCAAATGTATCCCATGACATGAGAACGCCCCTTACAATGATGAAAGCATATGCGGAAATGATACGTGACCTTTCCGGAAACAATCCGGAAAAGCGAAATCAGCATCTCAATATAATTATAGAGGAAACGGACAGACTGTCACTCCTTGTAAACGATATGCTTGACCTGTCGAAACTCGAAAGCGGTACTCAGAAGCTTGACATTGACAGAATAGACATCAGCGAAAAGCTCCGGGAAATCGCAAGAAGATATGAAGGCATTTCCGAAAAAATGGGATACAGTCTGATATTCACCGGCGACGCACCCTACATGATAAGCTGCGACAGCGGCAAAATTGAACGTGTTATATGCAATCTGCTTAACAATGCCATAAATTACACATCAAAAGAGGACAGAAGGGTATATTTAAGGCAGATAAATCTTCCGGACCGTGTTCGCATTGAGATATCAGATACAGGCGACGGCATTGAAGAGGATAAGATCAAGCTTATTTTTGATAAATATTACCGTTCGGAAAACCATAAGCGTGAAGTTGTGGGAACAGGTCTTGGACTGTCCATTGTCAAGGCAATTCTGAAAATGCACGGATACAATTACGGCGTAAACAGCAAAATCGGTGAAGGCTCCACCTTCTGGTTCGAGGCACCGCCTGCCGATACCATAAACGATATAAATGAACAATAATGCACAAATTGATAAAAGGCTGCCGCAGACTGCGGCAGCCCTTTTTTAAACAATAAATCCTGCACTCCGGAATGAGTCTATTGCATCGCCAAGGATCTTTGCGTTGGTTTCAGATACCGAATGGAGAAGCAGTATCTCTCCTCCGTGGGCACTTTCCCGAAGCTTTTCAAGAGCTGCTGCCGGGTCCGGCTGTGCGTCCGTTTTCCAGTCTACATAGGCATAGCTCCAGAATAATGTCTTATATCCCAGGGAGCATACAGTCTGAAGTCTGTCCTCTGAATATTCTCCGCATGGAAAACGGAAATACTGCATTTCATAACCATATGTGCCTAGCACATAATCATGCAGTGATGATATCTCCTGCCTTGCTTCCTCTTCATTAAGCTTCGGAAGGCTGGCATGAGTCATGCCGTGATTTCCCAGAACATGACCCTCGCAGATCATCCGCTTTACAAGCTCCTGTTCCTTCTTTGCATAATCTCCTGTCAGGAAAAATATTGCTTTAACGTTCTTTTCCTTTAATGTGTCCAGTATATCCGCCGTATATCCGTTTTCATAGCCCTGGTCAAAGGTTATTATTATCCTCTGTCTGTCCGGCGTAGTGGCATAGGCGTTATACTTCCTGTAATTCTGGTCAAATGATACTGCATCACCGGGACAGTTTGAGCTGTCCACTGCTGTGCCTTGTCCGTATCCCACAGCAGTGTTATCGGCATAAACTGACGGCACAAGCCCTGAGAGCATTGCCGCAGTAACAATAGCTGCCGCTGCTGCTTTGATTCGTCCTTTTGTCATAACCCTGCTGCTCCTTCTGCGGATTCCTCCGCAAGAAAAGTATGCCCTCCTTACGGCTTTGCATTCAAGGAATTTTTTCACATAATGCAGAAAAGCACCGATGCAGATAATGCGTCGGTGCCGAGATATCAGCCGCTTATATAAGCCTTTACCAGAACCTGCAAAAGCTCATCTCTGTCAATGTGACGGATAATGCTTCTTGCGTTGTTGTACGTGGTTATGTATGTCGGGTCCTCAGACAGAATATAACCAACGATCTGATTCACAGGGTTGTATCCTTTCTGAACCAGGGCATCATAAACGATAGTCAGGTTCCTCTTCATCTCAATTTCTTTTTCATCGTTGACCGAAAAGGTCATGGTCTTGTCATACATCAGTATCCGCCTCCTTAAAATTTTTCATAATACTATTATACCCTATTTCGCTTTAATATACAAGTGCTTTCCCGCAGTTTTTTCTAAAATGTTACCGATTTTTCCATTTTGGTCTA
>JBJERG010000041.1:0-2059 GCA_051882155.1 Ruminococcus sp. | reverse complement strand
TAATAAAGGTAATATGGGCGAGCTTGCGGTAAGACAGTATCTTATACAAAAAGGCTGCCGTATTCTTGCTGAGAATTACCGTGTAAAAGGCGGCGAAATTGACCTTATAGCTGCAAAAGGAGAAGAGATACTCTTTGTTGAGGTCAAAACAAGAGGCATAAGAGGTATCGAATCGGGATACGAAGCTGTGGATAAGCGGAAAATGACGAATATCGTGCGTACTGCAATGCGGTACTGCACTGAGCATAATACGGACCTTCAGCCAAGATTTGATGTGGCTGTGGTATGTATGGAGGACGGATACGTGGCTGATATAGACTATATTGATAATGCCTTCAATCTGTCGGACTGCGATATAATATTTTAATATAAAGGGTGGTAATTATGTATTACAAAAGTACAAGGGACAGCAGCCTGCGCATAGAAAGTGCAGCTGCAATTTCAAAGGGTATTTCCGAAGACGGCGGTCTGTTTGTACCGGTGTCAATTCCTTCCATTACTATGGAGGAACTGAAAAGCCTTTCTGATATGAATTATGCAGAGAGAGCAGCTGCGGTTTTTGCAAAGTACCTCACTGATTTCACAGAAACAGAGCTTATTTACTGTACTGAAAATGCTTATTCTGAAAAGAATTTTGAAACTGAAAACATTGCAGAGATCGCTCATCTCTTTGACGGAACATATATGCTGGAACTGTGGCACGGTCCTACCTGTGCATTCAAGGATATGGCTCTCCAGATACTTCCCTATTTTCTGACAACTTCCGTAAAGAAGCTGGGTCTTGACAGAAAGATCGTTATTCTGGTGGCAACCTCCGGCGATACAGGAAAGGCTGCTCTGGAAGGCTTTAAGGACGTTCCCGGTACAGAGATCATGGTATTCTATCCTGAGGAAGGCGTAAGCGATATGCAGAAACGCCAGATGGTTACTCAGGAAGGAGAAAACGTTACAGTATGCGCTGTAAAGGGCAATTTTGATGACTGCCAGAGCGGCGTTAAGGCAATCTTTACAAACAGCGAAGTAATTGACGCACTGGAAAAGGGCGGTATGAGCTTCTCCAGTGCAAACTCCATCAACTGGGGCAGACTTGTTCCCCAGGTGGTATATTATGTATCCTCCTATGTGACAATGGCTTCACAGGGCGAGATCGAGTGGGGTGAAAAGATAAATGTCGTTGTTCCCACAGGTAACTTCGGCAATATCCTTGCTGCATACTACGCTAAAATGATGGGCGTGCCGATCGCAAAGCTTATCTGCGCTTCAAATGTCAACAAGGTGCTGACAGACTTTATCCGTACAGGTGTTTACGACAGAAACCGTGATTTCTACGCAACCTGTTCACCCTCTATGGATATTCTCATATCCAGCAATCTGGAAAGACTTCTCTATCTGCTGTCCGGCGAAAATGACGCTCAGATCCGTGAATGGTTCGGTAAGCTGTCTTCTGAGGGCAGATATGAGGTTTCTGATGATATCAAGGCAGCTATGAAGGAACTCTTCTACGGCGGCTACTGCGATGATGCACAGACAAAGGAAACTATCGGCAATATCTACAAGACCTACGGCTATACCTGCGATACTCATACAGCAGTTGCAGTCAAGGTATACCAGGATTACAAGGCTGAAACAGGCGACACAACAAAGACTCTCATTGCTTCAACTGCAAGCCCCTATAAATTCAGCGGCAGCGTTCTGTCAGCACTGGACGAAAGCCGTGTTACAGATGATGAATATGCAATGGTGGATACACTGGCGGAGCTTTCCGGTATGCCTGTTCCTGCTTCACTGGCAGAGCTTAAAACCAAGGAACGCAGATTCAGCGGCAGCATTGACAAGAACGATATGAAGCAGTTCGTTCTTTCAGAGCTTCACCTTGCATAATATATGAGTTTGTTTGTCATTGGAGATCTGCATCTGTCTTTGGGCGTTCCGAATAAACCAATGGATATTTTCGGCGGCTGGAAAAATTATCAGCAGCTTATTGAAGAAAACTGGCTCGAAAACGTCAGAGCTGAGGATACAGTTGTGCTTGCAGGCGATTTGTCCTGGGGCATGAGCC
>JBJERG010000040.1:0-2067 GCA_051882155.1 Ruminococcus sp. | reverse complement strand
ATTTTTACAGAACCGAGCTTCATATAAGATCATGCTTTGATGAGATAGCCTGGGCAGGTATGCGCCACACGGGAAATCGTCTTGTAGTGGAGATAATGGAGTCAAGTCAGAAGCCTGAAATGCTTAATAACCGTGTGCCTTGTCATATAGTTGCGGATAAAACTGCTCAGATAACTCATACAAGCGTAAGTGCGGGACAGCTTGTAAAAAAAGAGGGCGAAGCAGTAAAGAAAGGAGAAGTCATAGTAAACGGTATATGGGCAGATGAGCATGGACATCTGAACTTTTATCATTCAGCAGCCTCCATAAAGGGAATATATGAGGAAGATGTGACATTTTTCTGCCCGTCACAAAAAATCGAAAGGACAGCGTCAGGAAATATTACTGAGGAAAAAATACTTGATATATTTTCGTTTAAAATACCACTTACATTTGATGATAATCCCTATAATGAGTATAATGTTAAAACGGAAAGCACACCGCTTACTCTTTTTGGCAGGAATCTGCCCATAAGTCTTGACAGAAGGCTTTATATGGAATATAACAGCATAGAAACTGTTCTTGATAAAGAAACTATGAAAAGGGAACTGGATGAACAGATGAAGCTGTATGAAGAAAACTTCCTGTCTGAATGCAGAATTATAAAAAGAAAATGCAGTACAACAGAAAAAGAGACTGCCATGGTGATGACAGTCTCTTATGTACTTGAAGGTGAGATCGGTGTTGAAAAAGACCTGTTTCTCAAAGATAACCGAAAGCCCTATGTAGCGGGCAGCAAAAAAACAGATTAATCAAGAAAATCCTTGACCTTTTTGCTGCGGCTTGGATGACGCAGTTTTCTGAGAGCCTTTGCTTCGATCTGGCGTATACGTTCTCTTGTGACCTCAAATTCTTTGCCTACTTCTTCAAGAGTGCGTGAACGTCCGTCCTCAAGACCGAAACGCAGACGAAGAACCTTTGCTTCACGTTCTGTAAGAGTGTTCAGAACCTCGTTGAGGGTTTCCTTCAGCATCATGAGGGATGCTGCATCAGCCGGCTCCGGAGCGTCATCGTCAGGGATAAAGTCGCCAAGGTGGCTGTCTTCCTCTTCACCAATAGGTGTTTCAAGTGAAACAGGATCCTGTGCAATACGCATTATTTCACGAACCCTGTCGGCAGGCATTTCAAGCTTTTCTGCAATTTCTTCCGGTGACGGATCATGGCCTGTTTCGTGAAGCAGCTGACTTGAAACCTTCTTTACCTTGGTGATTGTTTCAACCATATGCACGGGAATACGTATAGTTCTTGCCTGATCTGCAATTGCACGTGTTATAGCCTGTCTTATCCACCATGTTGCATAGGTGGAGAATTTAAAGCCCTTTGTATAATCGAACTTTTCAACTGCTTTGAGAAGACCCAGATTTCCTTCCTGGATAAGATCAAGGAACTGCATTCCTCTGCCCACATATTTCTTGGCAATACTTACTACAAGTCGCAGATTTGCCTCTGAAAGGCGTTTCTTTGCAGCTGAATCGCCGTCTGCCATGCGCTGTGCAAGTTCCGTTTCCTCATCCGGACTGAGAAGAGGAACTCTTCCTATTTCCTTAAGGTATATCTTTACCGGGTCATCAATGGCAATGCCTTCAGTGGAAAGAGAAGCCTCCAGATTTTTCATCATATCAAGAGCGTCTTCTGTTGACACATCATCAATAACAGCAATATTCATGCGCTCGCAGGCGTCATAAAAAGCGTTTATCTGATCGGCGTCAAAATCCATTTCATCAAGAGCGTCGCTGATTTCCTTTGTGGTCAGCTTGCCGGCAGTTTTGCCCTGTTCAAGGAGTTTTTCAATGGTGGTTTTAGTATTTTCCATATTAAGTTCCTTTCATGTTTTATCTCTTTTTCTTTTTTATTTCAATAAGCTTCAGCAGATCATCATCACTGTCAAATGAAAATGATTTTTCACTGCAAATTGCATTTATACAATCTGAAGCCACCTGATCGGTTATCCTTATGTTTCTTTGCTTTTCCAGGATCATAGAAAGCCTTGCCATATCATCAGTGGAGAGATTTTCGCCCAGTGCAGAC
>JBJERG010000039.1:0-2073 GCA_051882155.1 Ruminococcus sp. | reverse complement strand
AGAGGCTTCAGCAGCAGTGTATATGCTGCCCATATGCCGTACAGACACAGATAATACACGACAGGTATAATAATATTCTTTTTGTTTATGCTTTTTTCAGTCATTTTATAATTCCCTCCAGATCAAAATTTGGCGTAAAATCTGACTTTGCAGATGACAGCTCCTGGGAAAATCCCTGAAACCCAAGTTCCTGGGCGCATTTTAAAACACTCTGATATTCCATTGTAGTAAGTCTGCGGTTCAGTTCCTTATATGGCAAAGGCTCTGCAGGAGGCGTATACTGTCCCATAAGGCTTAAAAGGAATTCATCCTTCGGCAGAATTTCCGCAAGCTTTTCGAGAACAGCCTTAGATTCATGCCTGTTTCCCGGAAGAACAAGGTGCCTTACAATAAGTCCTCTTTCCATTATGCCTTCAGAATTTATAACAGGCTTTCCTGTCTGCCTGTGCATTTCAAGAATGGCTTTAATTGCTGTTTCTGGATAATCCTCCGCCGCCGAATATTTCATTGCAGTTTCCTTGTAAAGATACTTGAAATCAGGCAGGTATATATCTATAATACCCTCAAGCATTTTCAGAGTTTCCGGTGTTTCATAGCCGCTGCTGTTCCATACCAGAGGTATTTTAAGTTCGTGCCCTGCAAGCTTCACAGCTTCAATTATCCATGGAGCAAAATGGCTTCCTGTTACAAGGTTTATATTATTTGCACCCTTTTGCTGAAGATCAAGCATACATTCAGCAAGCTTTTCCGTCGCAAGTTCCGCACCGAATCCTTCTTTGCTGATATAATAATTCTGACAATAGCAGCATCTCAGACTGCACCCGGAAAAGAAAATGGTACCCGAACCCTTTTCTCCGCTGATACACGGCTCTTCCCAGTAGTGAAGACTGCTTCTGGCTGCACGTATAGCATTACCGCCGCCGCAAAGTCCTGTACCCTTAGTTCGATCTGCACCGCATTTTCTGGGACAAAGCCTGCAGTTTGTAATATCGTATCCGTTTATGACAGTCTGCATCTGAAATCCTCATAGGTAAATTCCCTTATTATCTCAATGTTTCCGTCTGTATGATGCAGTGCAATTGAAGGCAGGGGCATACCATTGAATGTATTTGTCTTTACCATGGAATATATTGCCATGTCGCAGAAAATAAGCTTATCGCCTGCTTTCAGCGGTTTATCAAAGGAATAGTCACCTATTATATCACCTGCAAGACAGGTATTGCCCCCAAGACGGTAGGTATACGCCTTTTCACCCGGCATACCGCTTCCGATAATGTGAGGACGGTAGGGCATTTCCAGAACGTCAGGCATATGACAGGCGGCAGAAGCGTCCAGTATGGCAGCAGGCATTCCGTTGTCGGCAAAATCAAGGACAGTTGAAACAAGAAAGCCTGCATTAAGTGCAATGGCTTCACCCGGCTCCAGATATACCTGCACACCGTATTTATCCTGAATAAGATTTATGCAGCTGATAAGCTTTTCAATATCATAATCCGCCCTTGTGATATGATGACCGCCGCCGAAATTCACCCATTTGCATTTTCTGAGGTAATGGTCAAACTTTTCTATAACATGAGGAAGAGTACGTTCCAGAACATCAGAATTTTGCTCGCACATTGTATGAAAATGTATTCCCTCAAGTCCGTCAAAGAGTTCATCTGTAAAGCTGTCTGCCCTGCATCCCATGCGTGAACCGGGTATGCAGGGATTATAAATATCAGTTTCAACTTCCGCATATTCCGGATTCACTCTTATTCCGCAGGAAATATTTCTGCCGGAAGCCTTTACAGTATCTTTATGCTGCTGCCACTGACTGAGGGTATTGAACACAATATGGTCGCTTATTCTGCATATCTCAGTCATGTCCTCATGGGTATATGCCGGTGAAAAAATATGCACCTCTCCGCCGAATTCCTCTCTGCCAAGCCTTGCTTCATAAAGACCGCTGGCGGTAGTGCCAGCCAGATATTCACGGAGTATGGGATAGGTGCTGAACATGGAAAACGCCTTCTGCGCAAGAAGAATTTTGCAGCCGGTTTTTTTCTGCACATTAAGAAGCACTTCACCGTTTCG
>JBJERG010000038.1:0-9894 GCA_051882155.1 Ruminococcus sp. | reverse complement strand
TCCACAGAGGACGACAGCCGCATTACAAGGGTGGGAAAAATTCTCCGGAAATGCCGCCTTGATGAGCTGCCGCAAATACTGAATATTCTGAAGGGTGATATGTCCGTTGTAGGGCCAAGACCGGAAAGACCGGAGCTTGCCCGCAAATACGAAGAGGATATGCCGGAATTTGATTTCAGGCTCCATGTTAAGGCAGGTCTTACGGGATATGCCCAGGTAACGGGACTTTATGACACATTGCCCTATGACAAGCTTAAAATGGATCTTATGTACATTGAGCAGTACTCCCTGCTTCTTGATCTGAGAATAATAATGATGACCATAAAAACCATGATCTTTCCCGGCGAAAGCAACGAGGAAGCAAGGCTTCATGAACAGCAGGAGGCAGACAGCATGACAAATCACGACAGTGATGAAAGGCAGGTTTAATATGAGAATTACAGCAGTTATAATGGCAGGCGGCAAGGGCGAGAGATTCTGGCCCAAAAGCCGTACACATCTGCCGAAGCAGTTTCTTTCCCTTACATCGGACAGGGAAACCATGATACAGAAGACCGTAGGCAGACTGAAGGGCATTGCAGAGCCAGAGGACATTTTCATTGTGACGAATAAAATGTACGCCGATCTGGTATCGGAGCAGCTGCCCTTCATACCAAAGGAAAACGTACTCCTTGAACCCTGCGGCAGAAATACTGCACCATGTATCGCTCTGGCGGCGGCGGTTATTGAGAAGAAGTACGGCGAGGAAACCATAATGCTGGTGCTTCCGTCGGATCATCTCATAAGATATGAGGAAATGTACGCCGACACCCTCAGACAGGCTGTAGCAGTGGCAGAATCGGGACAAAGGCTTGTGACTATCGGCATAACTCCCACATATCCGGAAACAGGCTACGGATATATACAGTTCGGGCGTGATTCAGATCTGGGAATGCACGGTGTTTACAAGGTAAAGCGTTTTGTGGAAAAGCCGGATATTGATACTGCAAAAGAATATCTTGCATCAAGAAAATATCTCTGGAACAGCGGAATGTTCGTCTGGAAAACCGGTTCAATTCTTGCGGATATGGAAAAATTCATGCCGGAGGTTTACAGCGGCGTCCGTGAAATAGCAGAGCATTTCGGGCAGGAGGATTTTGAGGCTGTACTTTCTGAGAAATATGAAAATATGCCCTCTGAATCCGTTGATTTCGGCATTATGGAAAAGGCTGAGGAAATATACACCATTCCCGGAAGCTTTGGCTGGGACGACGTGGGAAACTGGCTGGCTGTTGAAAGAATCAACTCCACAAACGACCTTGGCAACTACGTTGAAGGCGACGTTATCACCATAGGCACGGAGCACAGCACCATATGCGGCGGAAAACGCCTTATTGCGGCGGTGGGAATTGAAAATATCATCGTTGTGGATACAGACGACGCCATTCTCATATGTGCCAAGGACCACACCCAGGACGTTAAAAAGGTAATAGAAAATCTGAAAATATGCAACAGGGCGGCGCTTCTATAATTTAAATTTAGGGTTTAATATCTCTATTTTTAACCCCTCCACCATTTCTGCGAAATGGTTCCCCTCCCCTTTCAGGGGAGGCTTATAGACGCTTGCATTTTTCTTTATATTCTATATTTTTGCTGTATGTAAAAATTCAGCAATCAACATAAAAAGATGAGTCCAATGCCTCCCATGAAAGGGGAGGGGGACCAGCTTTGCTGGTGGAGGGGTTCTCCCCTAAACAGCATAGCAGTCCAACAAACAGAAAGGAAGTTATCACAATGGCAAAACACGCACTTATCACAGGTATCACAGGACAGGACGGTTCATATCTGGCAGAGCTTCTGCTGGAAAAGGGCTACGAGGTTTACGGCATTATGCGCCGCAAGAGCGTTATGGACTACGGCAACGTGGAACATCTGAAGGACAAGGTTCACTTCATCTATGCTGATATGACAGATGAAATTTCCCTCATCTCCGCAATGCAGATCTCACAGGCTGACGAGGTGTATAACCTTGCGGCACAGTCATTCGTTGCCACAAGCTGGGAACAGCCTATGGCTACAGCGGAAATTGACGCTCTGGGCGTTACAAAAATGCTTGAAGCTATCCGCATTGTAAAGCCTGAGGCAAGATTCTACCAGGCGTCAACCTCTGAAATGTTCGGTCTGGTGCAGGAAATGCCCCAGACAGAGAAAACGCCCTTCTATCCCAGAAGTCCCTATGGCGTTGCAAAGCTCTACGGTCACTGGATAACCAAAAACTACCGTGAAAGCTACGGACTTTTCGCTTGCTCAGGCATTCTCTTCAACCACGAATCAGAACGCAGAGGTCTGGAGTTCGTTACAAGAAAAATCACCGACGCCGTTGCAAGAATCGCCGCAGGCAAGCAGGAATGGGTAGAGCTTGGCAATATGGACTCAAAACGTGACTGGGGTCATTCAAAGGATTATGTCCGTGCAATGTGGCTCATGCTTCAGCAGGATACTCCCGATGACTACGTTATCGCAACAGGCGAAACAAGAACTGTAAGAGAATTTGTGGAAACAGCCTTTGGTCATGCAGGCATTGAAATAGAATGGCAGGGTGAAGGCGTAAACGAAATCGGCATAAACAAGGCAAACGGCAAAACCGTTGTAAAGGTAAATCCCAGATTCTTCCGTCCGGCAGAGGTGGACGTTCTTCTTGGCAATCCTGCAAAGGCAGAAGCTGCTCTCGGCTGGAAGAGAGAAATTTCATTCTCACAGCTTGTTGAGAGAATGGTTAAAAACGATATGGCAATAGTTGCCGCTGAAAAGTAACCGGAGGACGCCATGAAAATCGCATTTGATGCTCTGCCGCTTATCAGCGAAAGAATGACAGGCATCGGCTACTGTCAGGCAGGGCAGATACAGGCTCTTATGGCACTTCATCCGGAGAACCATTATGTCATGCAGTTCTTTGCCGCAGGTGACGGCGGCGAAAAGCGCAAACGGCTCCAGCCTTACGAGGACGCCCGTGCAGAGATACGGCAGGGCAAATGTTCCGGCTATCTCTACCGCCTTGTGTCGAATTTCCTTCCTGTGCCTTACAATTATTTTTTCGGCAAAGACGCTGACATAACCCATTTCTTCAACTATATAGTTCCGCCGAAGGTAAGCGGAAAAACTGTTGTAACGGTTCACGATATGGTGTACAAGACCTTTCCCGAAACTGTAAGAGGAAGAACCCGGTATATGCTTGAAACAGGTCTGAAACGCTCCATGAAAAGAGCAGACCTTATTGTTACGGATTCGGAATTTTCCCGGACGGAGATAGTGAAATATTTTCCTCAGTGGGAAAAGAAGCTCCGGGTCGTACCCTGCGGTGTTGACAGAACAAGGTTTCACCCTGTTGAAAATGCCGCCGCCATTGATGAAACAAAAAAGCTTCTTGGCATAGACAGGGAATATTTTCTCTATCTCGGCACTCTTGAACCCAGAAAGAACCTCAGACGGCTGGTTGTTGCCTACAACGACTTCCGCAGAGGAAAGTCCGAATACCCTTGTCTTGTGCTTGCAGGAGGAAAAGGCTGGCTGAATGACGAGCTTATGGCTGCCATTAAGGAACTTCATCTGGAAACAGATGTAAAGCTTGTATCATACGTTCCGGAAGAGCATATATGCACCCTTATGTCAGGTGCGCTGGCGTTTGTCTTTCCCTCAATATACGAGGGCTTCGGAATGCCGCCGCTGGAAGCTATGGCGTGCGGCGTGCCTGTACTTACCACTCATGCGGCGTCATTGCCGGAGGTGGTGGGCGACTGCGCAATGATATGCGACCCGTATCACCCGGAACAGATGACAGACTGCCTTGAAAGACTCTACAGGGAATCAAAGCTCAGACGTCAGCTTTCAGAAGCAGGTCTTAAACGGGCAAGAATGTTCTCATGGGAAAATGCGGCGGCTGTTCTCTATGATGTCTATAAGGAGGCACTTGGTGGCTGAAAAGAAAAAACTTCGTATTCTCCAGGTAAATAAGGCGTATTACCCTCATATCGGCGGTATAGAGAGCCTTGTGAGAACATATGCCGTTGAACTTATGAAACGCCATGATACAGATATGCAGGTGCTTGTATGCCGGGATAAAAGAGGGAAAACCTCACATGAAATAATTGAAGGCGTACCTGTCACAAGGGCAGGCAGTATGGGTACATATTTTTCATGTCCGCTGTCACTGTCATTTTTCCGCCTTTTCAGAAAAATGTCGAAAGAAGCCGACGTTATCCTCTTTCATATGCCCTTTCCGCTGGGTGACCTTGCCTGTCTGCTGTCGGGATTCAAGGGCAGAGTGGTGCTTGCATGGCACAGCGACGTTGTAAAGCAGAAAAAGCTTCTCACGTTTTATAAGCCGGTGCTGAAGAAATTTCTTAAACGTGCCGACGCTGTTGTAACAGCCACCAAGGGGCATATCGACAGCTCTGCATTTCTGCCGGAATTCCGGGATAAATGCTGCATTATACCCTACGGCATAGACCCTGATAAATACATAAATGCTCCGCTTACGCCAATACTTTCAGAAAAGCTCTGTGACAAAAAGGCTGTGAAGGTTCTCTTTACAGGAAGGCTTGTGTATTACAAGGGCATAGATGTTCTTCTCCGTGCCTTTGAAAAGGTGCGCAGATGTGAGCTTTTCATTGTTGGTACAGGTGTACTGGAGGAGGAGCTTAAAAATACAGCTGAAAAAATGAAGCAGAAGGTGCATTTTCTCGGAGTGCTTTCAGATGAAGAGCTGAAATCCGCATTTTCCGACTGCGATATATTCGTTCTGCCCTCTGTGGAAAACAGCGAAGCATTCGGAATAGTCCAGCTGGAAGCCATGGTCTATGGCAAGCCTGTTATAAACACAGCACTGCCTACAGGAGTACCCTTTGTGAGCCTTCATGAGGAAACAGGACTTACCGTTCCTCCGAAGGACGCTGACGCCCTTGCAAAGGCGGTAAATTATCTTGCAGAAAACAGGAATATCCGTGAAAAATACGGAAAAGCAGGAGCAGTGCGGGTTAAAAATGATTTTGGTGAAAAAAATGTGCTTGACAGGCTGTATGATGTCCTGAAGAAAGGCGTGATAGAATGATTGATGACAGCCATAAAACCGCCCTTGTAATAGGTGCGGCAGGATTTGTGGGAGGGTATCTTGCACATCATCTGAAAAATGATCTGGGCAGAGATACTGTTCTTACAAAGCTTTCCCATGAAAGCATAGACAGTGAAGGCTTTCCTGTATACGATCTTGATATTTTAAGGCAGGATGATATATATTCTCTTCTGAAAAAATTAATGCCGGAGGAGATATACCACCTGGCGGCACAAAGCTCTGTTGCCCTTTCCTGGAAGAACCCGGGATTTACGGCGGAGGTGAATATTACAGGCTGTCTGAACCTTCTGGAGGCAGTAAGGAGCATAGATGGATATTCGCCGAAAATTCTGCTGATAGGTTCCGGTGAGGAATACGGTTTTCTTCCCGAGGGCGTAACTCTCGTTTCGGAGGATACTCCTCTGAATCCCGGAAACCCTTACGCCGTTACAAAAGCCGCCCAGAATATGTTCGGCTCTGTCTACGCCAGAAGCTACGGAATGCACATTGTCATGGTGAGAGCATTTAACCACATAGGTCCCGGACAGCTTCCTCAGTTTGCGGCGGCGGATTTTTGCAGGCAGACGGCGGAGATAATGGCGGGAAAACGTGAAAATGTTATCCGCACAGGCAATCTCAGTTCGAAAAGAGATTTTACAGACGTCCGTGATGTGGTGAGAGCCTATGGTCTTTTAGCAGAGCAGGGCAGGGACGGCGTGACTTACAATGTAGGCAGCGGCGAATGCGTATCCATAGAAGAGCTTCTGAAGGAGATAATAAAACTCAGCGGCGTGGAAATAAGGCATGAAACAGACCCTCTGAAGCTCAGACCCTCCGATATGCCGGAGATCCGGGCAGATATATCCAGACTTCAGAGGGATACAGGCTGGAAAAGGGAAATTCCGCTGTCCTTAACGCTTAACGAAATGCTGAAATATGAGCTTGACAGGATAAAAAATAGTAAGGAGTGAATGCAGTGGCAGGAAAAGGAGAAGGCACAAAGGCAGAGGAACGTGTAATAGTGGAAACATATTCCGAGGAATTATCCACGCTTTCCAAAAGTCCTTCAATGGTGCTTGTGCATAAGTTCGGTGAAAGGCAGAATGCCTATAACCGCAATATGGAGGCAAGAATGCAGGCGGTACAGTCTGTATGCCGGCGTTTTCAGGGTGAGATAAATGAACTGCAGGAGGAGAATGACAAGCTCAGAGCCCAGCTGAAGGTTGAAAAGGAAAGAAACCGTCAGCTTTTCGAAAAAATGGCTCACGATATGAAGAATATGCAGAATGTTATCAATCAGATAAGACTCTATACAGACCTCAACACAAAGGCGATAAAACGCATGAGCGACGAAAATGGCTCTGATGGGGCTGAGGATGAAAATGCGGTGAAAAATCCATGAAATAATTGACAAAACGGGCATTTTGTGATACAATGAATACATATTGAAATTGATTTTTTTGGACAGAACAGGAGGAAATTGCTATGGGTATTTTTTCAAGAATAGGCGATGTGCTTAAAGCAAATATTAATGATATGATAGACCGTGCGGAAGATCCTGAGAAGATGGTGAAGCAGATCATACTTGACCTGCAAAAGGATGTCCGCACTTCAACAGAAGCTCTGGGAAAGGCTATGGCAAGCCAGAGAATCGCAGAACGTCAGCATGAACAGGCAGTACGTACAGCAGCAGGCTGGGAATCAAAGGCAAAGGCGGCTCTTGCAGCAGGGGATACAGAAATGGCAAAGAAGGCGCTTTCCTATAAGGTAAAGGCTGACGCTGATGTTGAATCCACCGCCCAGATGCTGGAAACCATTACAACCCAGACTGAGGCAGTCCGTGACCAGGTGGAGGCTCTGAAGGCTAAGCTTGACGAGGCAAAGAGCAGACAGGCAATGCTTATTGCACGTTCCCAGATGGCTAAGACCCAGAAAAATCTTGCTCAGTCCATGGGCGGAGTAGACGCTTCTGCGGCGCTTGACAAGTTTAATCGCATGGAAGAGAAAATTGAAAGACAGGAAGCCGAGGCTGCTGCTTTTGCTGAGATCGCAGGAGGAAGCAGCGATATGAAGAGCTTCGAGGAGCTTGAAAATGATATGAAGGTGGACGCAGAGCTTCAGCGTCTTATGGCAGAAATGAACGGCGGACAGACCGCTGTTTCCGATACAGAAGGAGGCACTTTATAATGGATAAGAAGGCAGGCGGACTTGCAGGTGTTTCCTTTTTGCTGGCGGCTATAATTTCACTTTCAGCAGTAGCATATTTTGTATGCAAGGTAATGGAAAGACGTGCATATAACGAAAGATGGAGCGAATATGACGAATGCGGTCTTGGCTGATAACAGGACCGTCTGATATAAAAACAGCAGGCTGTCAGGGGTTTGTACGCCGTATGACAGCCTGTTTTTGATAAAAAACATCTGATGAATCCGGAGTGTTCAGAGATGTCCAAAAAACGCACACACACGAAAGGAGTACTATGGAAAAGAAAAACGAAGCAATTGTAAGAGAACGTATAGAGCATATTGTACGGGAATTCAAGGAAAACCAGGAAAAGGCTGCGGATCTTGCAAGAGAATCCTATGACAGATATATCATTCCTGCGGAGCTTTACGGAAAGTATGACGTAAAGCGTGGACTTCGTGACGCAGACGGCAAGGGTGTTGTGGCAGGTCTTACAACCGTAAGCCAGATCACCGCAAGCCGTGAAGAAAACGGAAAACGTATTCCGGAAGCAGGCAGACTGCTTTACAGAGGAATTTCTATAGAGGACCTTGTTAAGGGCTTTATTTCACAGAACAGATTCGGATTTGAGGAGATAATTTACCTGCTGCTTTCCGGCGAACTGCCCACCAAAGAGCAGCTTGACAATTTCCATGAGCTTCTGTCAGAGTATCAGTTCCTTCCGGAGAAGTTCAAAAGCGGCATTATCATGAAGATGCCCAGCGATAATATTATGAGCACCATGGAAAAATGTGTGCTGTCCCTCCATGCGGTGGATCCGAAGGCTGATGATACTTCAATTGAAAATGTAATGCGCCAGAGTCTGGAGCTTATAGCACGTTTCCCTGCAATGGCTGTATACAGCTACCAGGCGGCACAGTATTTCCGTCAGGGCGAAAGCATGGTATACCACAGACCGGATCCTACAAAGACAATTGCAGAGAATTTCCTTATAATGCTCCGTCCCGACGGACAGTACACTCAGCTGGAGGCAAGACTTCTTGACCTGGCGCTTGTGCTTCATGCAGAGCATGGCGGCGGAAATAACTCTGCATTTACCGTTCACGTTGTGACCTCCTCCGGAACGGATACCTATTCTGCAATATCTGCGGCACTGGGTTCTCTGAAGGGACCCAAGCACGGCGGCGCAAACCTCAAGGTTATGGAAATGATGGAAGACCTGAAGCAGAATGTTCCGGACTGGAAAAACGAAAGCGCTCTGCGTGAATATCTCAGAAAGCTTCTGGATAAGGAAGGCTTTGACAGAAGCGGTCTTATTTACGGAATGGGTCATGCAATTTACTCGATCTCAGACCCGAGAGCAGTTATTCTCAAGGAATTTGCAGAGAAGCGGTCTGTGGAGAAGAACTGCCACGACGAATTTGAGCTTTATGCAGATGTGGAACGAATTGCAAAGGAGCTTATTGAGGAGAAGAGAAAGATCTACAAGGGCGTTTGTGCGAACGTAGACCTGTACAGCGGCTTTGTATATAAAATGCTGGGAATACCCACAGATCTGTATACACCGCTGTTTGCCGTTGCAAGAATAGCCGGCTGGTCTGCACATCGTCTGGAGGAACTTATAAATTCCACTAAAATAATAAGGCCCTCATATCTGCCTGTAAGAGAGCCAAGGGCATATACAGCTATTGAAGACAGATAAGGCAATTGGAGGCAAGGGCAAATGTTCCGAGAAAGCATGAAGCTTCTGCGAAAAACCGGAAGAACGCTTATTTTATTTGAAGCAGGTTTGCAGCTGGTTACATTTATTGTACTGGTGCCTTTTATAGGCGCTGTTGCTGAGGGTGCGATTCATCTGGCAGGGCTTAAATATCTTACAAGTGAAAATATCGTAAAACTGCTGAAATCGGTGTGGACTCTGCCGGCGGCGGCACTTATAATACTGATAATCACAGCACAGATACTTCTGCATTTCACAGGAGCAATAGTATGCTTCAGAGCCGCCGCAAAGGGGCAGAAGCTCAGCTTCAGTGAGCTTATAAACGAGCTTGCCTCATCCTTAAAAAGAATGTTCGCACCGGGTGCCTGTACCCTTGTGCTTCATATTGTGCTGCTTATGCCTGCAATATCCGTTCCTGCGGCAGGAGGACTGCTTTCCGTATCCGGTATTCCAGATATTCTGACAAGGATAATAAGCGACCCTGAAAAACTGGTTCTGATATATTCAGGCTCTGTTGTTGCGTCAATACTTCTGAGCCTTAGATGGATGGCGGCTATTCCTGTATACGTATGCCGCAGATGCAGCTTCCGTGCAGCAAGACGCCAGAGCAGACGTCTTATATCCGGAAAATCTCTGAGAGTTTTTGCAGGATTTCTTGCCTGGAGCTTTGCCTTCTTTACAGCTTTTGCGCTGTCAGTTATATTTGTGACATGGGCAGGAATTTTCTGCATTTCCAGGACGGTAGGCTCTGTATCCTACGGAAGTGAATATATTCAGATAATAAGATACTGTCTTTTGTTTGTGGCATTTTTATTTTCATCGGCGGCAGTGCCTTATCTTTCAGCAGGTATGTTTGTGCGGTACGAAAAATTCCTTTCCGGGAGAAGAACTGTGGGGAGATCGG
>JBJERG010000037.1:0-2088 GCA_051882155.1 Ruminococcus sp. | reverse complement strand
CCGGGAATGTGACCTTCATCATATTCCTCCTGTGTTCTTACGTCCAGTATGATATAATCTTCTTCATTGTCCATAATTTCCTTTGCTTCTTCTGCAGTGATATTCATATATTCTTTGTCTCCCGTATTATTTTCATCAGTATTATTATTTCCGCATGACGCAAAAATAATCAGTGACAGCAAGGCGGCTGACAGCATTTTCTTTTTCATATTCATTCTCCCTGGAAAAATTTTACAGCAAGCACTACGACCCCAAGAATCACAAGCACTGCACCAGTGGCACGGTTAAGGACAGCGGGACTTGCTTTATTTGCAAATTTTGCGGCAATTCTTGCCCATAAAAGTGTAGATAATACGCAGCATGACAGCACAAACAGATCCGGCATTCCTTCAAATGCAAAGTGGCTTGCAGCTCCGGTAAGAGCAGTGAAGGACATTATAAATACGCTTGTTCCAACAGCCGTTTTCAGTTCATAGCCCATAACTGATGTGAGTATCAGCAGCATCATCATACCGCCTCCTGCACCGACAAAGCCGCAGATAAAGCCTATCAGCATACCGCATAAAAGGGACTGCAAAAGACGTTTTTGGGGACTTACTGACTTCATGGATTCTTTTGTAGTCATAACAGGCTTCACCAGGAACTTGATTCCAAGGAGCAAGGTCATGAATACGCTGAAACCGCCCATTGCAGTATTGGGCAGAAGGCTTGCAGTCCATGTTCCCACAACTGTAAACAAAAGAACTGCCGCCATCATGGCAAGACCGTTTTTTATGTCAAGATTCTTGTTTTTTCCGTAGATCCATGCGCTGACAGCACTTGCCAGTACGTCGCTTGCAAGGGCAATGCCGATAGCTTCAAAGGGTTTCATATCCAGAAATGTAACGAGCATCGGCGAAATTACCGCAGCTGCACTCAATCCTGCAAATCCGGTGCCAAGTCCGGCTCCGATTCCTGCTATGAAGCATACAATAAAGGTGATGAGCATTTCCATTTCAGTTTCCTTCTTTCTTGTTTAATTAAATAATTATAACATATATTCTTAAAAAATTCAAGCCGTGCTTATATTTTTTATAAAAATGTCTTGACAACCGGGTGTTATCGTGTTATAATTATTTCAATCGTAAATGCCATGACGGAGAGAAGTAGCATAGGATATCGCTTTCAGTGAGTGCGGGACAGTGTAAACCGTACAGCAGAGCCTTTGTGAATAACACTCCCGAGCAGCAATCTGAAAGCTGATTTCAGCAATTAGGTGCGACGTTTGCCGTGCGTTAAACGGAACGTTCATGTATGTGAACGACAGAGTGACTGCCGAAGTTTTTCCGGCGGTAATTCAGGTGGCACCACGGGTTATTGCATCCCGTCCTGATGTTTTATTCAGGACGGGATTATTTTATTTTGTTACGAAAGGAATTTTTCACATGAAGCATATCGACATCAAAAACATTTTCACCGATAAATCTTATATCGGACAGGAAGTTACAGTCTGCGGCTGGGTAAGGACCGCAAGAAACTCAAAGACCATGGCATTCATGGCTCTCAATGACGGTACTACTCTGAATCACCTTCAGATAGTAATTGACAAGGCTATGGACATTGATTTTGAAGACGCACTTCATCTGGGTACTTCTGTTAAGGTTACAGGTACAGCCGTTGAAGACAGAAACGGTTCCGTTGAAATAAATGCAAAGGAAATAACAGTTCTGGGCAGCTGTCCTGCTGATTATCCTCTCCAGAAAAAACGCCACACTCTGGAATTTCTCCGTACAATGCCACACCTGAGAGGCAGAACAAACACATTCAATGCTGTTCTCCGTGTACGTTCCGTAATGGCTGAGGCAATTCACCAGTATTTCCAGGACAGAAACTTTGTATATGTGAACACTCCGCTTATTACAGGAAGCGACTGCGAGGGTGCAGGTGAAATGTTCCAGGTAACAACCATTGGCTATTCCAATGAATATAATAACGAGGAAGAATATTACGCAGATGATTTCTTCGGCAGACGTGCAGGTCTGAGCGTTTCCGGTCAGCTGGAGGGCGAAGTTGCTGCCATGGCTATGGGCAAGATCTACACATTAGATC
>JBJERG010000036.1:0-9969 GCA_051882155.1 Ruminococcus sp. | reverse complement strand
TTTTCCCGCATTTTAAGATAGTCCATATCATAGCTTTCAGCTCCGATAAGCTTATTGTTTGAGTTTTCGTCTGCAACACGACGTGCCTCAAACAGCAGCCTGTCAATTCTCTTAAAGCAGTCTGAATTGTAGTCAGATTTGTCATCGGTAAGAATGCGCTGTGACATTCTCTCAAGAATGGCTTTTATTTCATTATCAAGATTTTCCCGTCTGCGGTTCATTTTCTGCTGGTCGTTATGTAGGTGCATATTTATAAGAGTGCCTACGCCTGCACCGATTGCAAAAAGGAGAAATTCATTTACGAGAATGGAAATATCACAGCTTTTTTCAGCTAAAAGATGAGTTATAAGTACAGAAATGGGAACAGTTGCCATCTGCCAGTCAAGTATCATACACAGCATAACGAAAATAAACAGATAAACGCCGAAAGCCAGGGTAGTATAACCCATAAGACTGAAGCACAGAACGGAAATAACCACAGCACAGAAAAAAGCCGAAAGCCGTTTCAGTGCGGTTATTACCGTTTCTTTTTTTGTCTGCTGAATGCTTAGTATGGTGATGAGTCCTGCTGTTGCACTGTAATTCAGACCAAGAAGTGACGCTGCTATCATTGAGAGAACGCAGCCAAGGGATATTTTGCCGGCATTAAAAACTGTTTTGCCATTTATGTTTAGTTTGCGCAAAATTATTACCTCCTGCAAAAGTATTGTCTGATATACATTATATCACATATAAATATGAAGTTCAATATTCTGCACCCGGAAAAAAGTTCCCTGCGTATTGACTTCTTCATTCTTCTGTAGTATAATGTTATGGTGCTGTAAAAAACGCCGGGAATACTCCCGGATGTATTATGAAAGGAACACTGAAATGAATATAGCGCAGAAGATTTTATTGATAATGGGCTCCGGATACATAGCAATCGGCAGTGTTGTAACATTCGCCTTTGTGGATTCCGGACAAGGAGGTCCATATATTATGCTGCCATTGTTTTTCGTGGCATTGGGAATAGCATTTGTAGTGGGTGTGTTTTTTTCCATTGCAAAAAAGAAAAAGATCTCCAGACTGGGAAAGAGATATCCGGCAAAAATATACGGATATGTGGATAATACGTCATACAGAGTAAACGGTGCTTATACTGTGAATACAAAGGTGCATTATTTTGATGAAAGCGGAACCGAGAGGGAAGCGATTATACCTACATCCTTCGCAAGAGGCTCAAATATGTATCCTATAGGCATGACCATAGATATTTTTGAGTATCAGGGAAAATATGATTTTGATCCGAAATCCGTAAGAAATGAAATACTTCCGAGAGAATACGAACTCATGGATGATAAGCCTCTGGAGCCTGAAAAAGCCGCAATAGTATCTGTCAGCTGTCAGAGCTGCGGTGCAACTTATGAGGCTGCAAGTGGATATTCCAATAAATGTCCCTACTGCGGGAGCTATCATAATGCGTAAGAATTTTCTGCTGTCATAGTAATAATAAACCTCCGCATGAGTGCATAGCTCTGCGGAGGTTTTCTTAACGGGAGAAGTTTATTATATTATAAAAGCTGAAAATTCCTGAAAATTACCATGTACGGGAATTAAGCTTTTTGAATTCACCAACAGTGGAAACGTGAGCGTTTAATCCTCCGTCAACAGTTACAACCTGTCCTGTGAAGTATTCGCTTTCATCAGACGCCAGATAAACGCACATATTTGCAATATCTGCCGGTGCACCGTAACGGTTTATCATAATATTGTTCAGGAATATATCTTTAAGCGCCTGTGGTACATAAGCTTCATTTTCCGGTGTAACGATCAGTCCCGGACGAACACAGTTGCAGCGGATATTATCCTTGCCGTACTGAAGGGCAGTGGATTTTGTCAGCATATCTACGCCGGCTTTAGCACAGGCATAAGCTGTAGAACCAAGGTCGCCGCCGCAGGAAGCCATTGAACCGATATTGATTATAGAACCGCCCTTGTTTTCCTTCATGTAAGGCAGTACACACTTTACAGCGTAGAAAGTACCACGCATATCGCTCTGGAAAATGTTATCCCACATTTCAAGAGTCAGCTCGTCTACACGACCGTCCTTTAAGCTGACATTTGCAGCATTGTTTACGAGAATGTCGATTCTTCCGTATTTCTTTACAGTATCCGCCATAAGAGCTTCCGTGCTTTCAGGTGCAGTGATATCCATGAAGTGATATGAAGCTTCTCCGCCTTCGGCAATTATGCTGTCAACAACAGCCTGTCCCTTTGCTTCACGTCTTCCGCATACAACTACCTTTGCACCTTCCGCTGCAAAAAGCTTTGCAATTCCAACGCCTATTCCGCTGGTTGAGCCTGTTACGATTGCCACTTTACCCTTTAGTCTGTCCATTTTTAAGTCCTCCTTGGTAATGATTTATAAATGTATATAACATTATACCATACTTTTATAAGAATTGCAAGAGGAATTCGAAAAAATACCAGTTTTCTTGAAAAATTATTATTTGAAAAAATTTAAAAAATAAAAGCATCTAACGACAAAAACCATCGTCAGATGCTTTCCTGGTGCGGGTGACAGGACTTGAACCTGCACACCTCACGGCACAAGAACCTAAATCTTGCGTGTCTGCCAATTCCACCACACCCGCACATTGCTAAATAATTATAACATATACTGAAAAAAATGTCAAGCAGGACGGCGAGAATATTTCTGAAACAGAAACACATCATAATCCCGGGGTGATGTATATGGCGAAACAGGGAATGAAACGTCCCGAATCCACACACACGAAGCCAGGTGGTGAGGCGGCAGCAGTTCCGGAAATACAGGGCAGGGCAAAACATGGCAAGGTTCATGTAAATCCCATAATTGCCGGCACAAGATCACCTTCACTGAAAGTATGGCATACAGCCTCATTTTCAAAGGAAAAGCCGGTATCTGACGTGTATGCAGTAATTGACAATGACCTTGCCAGAGATAATGTGGAAAACGATCTTACAGCCGCCGATTTGCAGGATCTGTAATAATAAAAGTGCCGCCTGACAATAACAGCCAGACGGCGCTTTTCTGTAAATTTTTTTAAAACGCCTTCCTATTCATATGAATATATGCTATACTATGTTTAAATAAATTACTGCCGGAGGTACTGCCATGGACTATCTTAGCTATAATATATCAAAGAACCTGAACCGCATACGTATTTCACGTGGAATGAGCCTTGATGATGTTGCAGAGCAGACAGGAGTCAGCAAAAGTATGCTTTATCAGATAGAACAGGGGAATGCCAATCCATCTATCAATGTTCTGGGAAAGATCGCAAGCGGGCTGAGAATGGAATTCACAGAACTGATAGCGTCACCGCCGGAGGAATCCTATCTTGTAAGAATATCTGAGGTGTTTCCCATTAAATCCGGCGATAAATACACCGTCAAGACCTGCCTGCCCTATGAAGATAACAAGAAAATCGAAATATATCATATAGAAATATTGCCCGGAGGTGAGTATCTCAGCGGCGGTCACGGCAGCGGTACAAGGGAGTATCTCGTTGTGACGGAGGGCGTTCTTACAGTGGACACAGGCAGAGAAAAGCAGAATGTGCTTCCCGGTGAAATATTCCGCTTCAACTGTGAGGTGGAACACAGGTATCTGAATAACGGAAATGAGAAAACAGCCTTCATTTGTTTCTTTGTGGCATAAAAGGCAGAAAAAATTGTAATCATTTTGTTTACTATATAGAACGAATGTTTTCCGATTATACAAAACTTATTATACTGCAATTCATCATATTTATTGAAAGCAGGTATATAAAACACACTATTTCAAGGCTTTTAGTCTAAAACGCCGAAATCGTCATAAAGCTATTGACATTTTCCTTGAAATGGAATATACTGTAATTGTTCAAAATAATAAACTCAAAAAGGCAACGACGTCTTCTATGGATATCGCTGCCTTTTTTATTTTTTTAAGGAGATGATTGCAATGAAATTTGCAGACGCAGGTTTTACCGCAGATGAAATCAAGGAGAAAGCTTCGAAGTACATGATTGAAACATATGAGCGTTTTGACTTTTTAGCAGACAGTGCCAAGGGCGTTTATATGTACGATGAAAAGGGAACTCCCTACCTTGACTTTTATGCAGGTATTGCGGTAAACTCCGTTGGTAACTGCTGTGAGCGTGTAGTTGACGCTGTTTGTGAACAGGCAAAGGAGCTTATGCAGACCTTCAATTACCCTTACACAATTCCACAGGCACTTCTTGCTGAAAAGATCTGTACAACAATTGGTATGGATAAGATATTCTACCAGAATACAGGTACCGAGGCAAACGAAGCCATGATCAAAATGGCACGTAAGTATGGTGTTGAAAAGTACAGTCCTGACCGTTACAATATCGTAACTGCAAAGCAGTCCTTCCACGGCAGAACCTTCGGTGCAATGAGTGCAACAGGTCAGCCTGACAACGCCTGCCAGATAGGCTTTGGCAGAATGGTTCCCGGATTTACATACGCACCTTACAATGACCTCCAGGCATTCAAGGACGCCTGCACTGAAAATACAATCGCAATTATGATTGAGCCTGTACAGGGCGAAGGCGGAGTTCATCCTGCAACCCAGGAATTTATGCAGGGACTCCGGGAATTCTGTGATGAAAAGGGAATGCTCCTTCTCCTTGACGAAGTTCAGACAGGCTGGTGCAGAACCGGCAATATTATGTCCTTTATGAATTACGGCATAAAGCCGGATATAGTTTCCATGGCAAAGGCTATGGGCGGCGGAATGCCTATTGGTGCAATTTGTGCAACAGCAGAAGTCGCAAAGGCATTTACAGCAGGTTCCCACGGAACTACATTCGGCGGTCACCCGGTATGCTGCGCTGCGTCATATGCGGCAATAAGCGAAATGCTGGAAAAGGACCTTGCCGGAAACGCAAAGAAAATGGGCGAATATTTCATGGAAAAACTCAAAACACTGCCTTATGTAAAAGAGGTAAGAGGACAGGGACTTCTTGTAGGCGTTGAGTTTGAGGGTCTTAACAGCGTTGACATCAAACACGCCTGCTTCGACAGAAAGCTCCTTGTAACTGCCATAGGTTCAAGTGTTATAAGAATGGTTCCGCCCCTTATCATTACAGAGAGCGACTGTGACAAGGCGTTTGAAATAATCAAAGAAGCGGCACTGGAAACCGCATCAAAGAAAAGCTGAAACAAAAACAATAAATAATTTTAAGGAGAGATAACTATGAGAGCAACAGTATTTATGAGAGTAACAGGTATGATGATCGCAGGTGTGATGTCAATGGCAGCACTGACAGCTTGTTCCGGTTCATCAAAGGAAGAATCCTCATCTTCATCAGCTTCAAGCTCTGGTGAGGGCGGCGTTCTGAGAGTAGGCATGGAATGTGCATACGCTCCCTTCAACTGGACACAGGTAAGTCCGGAGGTTGCAAACGGCGATACTGCTGTTGAAATTTACGGCGGCGGCGGTTATGCTTACGGCTACGACGTTATGGTTGCAAAGGAACTGGCTGAGGAAATGGGCATGACCCTTGAAATTCACAAGGTTGAATGGGATTCAATCGGTATATCAATGGATTCCGGTGACTATGACTGCATCATTGCAGGCATGGGCAGAACTGCTGAGAGAATGCTCTCATATTCATTCACAGAGCCATACTACTACAGAAACAACTGCATTGTTGTAAAGAAAGGCTCCGATCTCGAAAACATTACAGGACTTTCCGAGCTTGCAGGCAAGAACGTTACTGCAACAACACAGCTTGGCACAGGCTGGGTACCGCTGCTTGATCAGATTCCTGATGTAACTCTTGGTGCAAACTATGAAAGCACTGCTGAGGTGTTCATGGCACTTTCAAATGGCACAGCAGATGTTGCTGTAATTGATATTCCTACAGCAGAATCAGCACTGCTTACAAACACAGATCTTAAGATCATCATTCCGAAGGAGGGCGATACCTTTGTGGGTGATGAGGAAATGACAAATGTCTGCATTGCTACAAGAAAGGACGATACAGCACTTCGTGACAAGCTCCAGAGTGCAATGGACAGCGTAGGTCTTGACCGTGAAAAGATGGATAAGATGATGGAAGAGGCTATTTCAGTACAGCCGGCTGCTAAGTAAAAACGAATATGCGCCGCTTTTCCGTATATTTTACAAAGAAAAGCGGCGTTTCATTTTTTCATAGTAAACGACAAATTAATTTTGACGTTTACTGCATATAAAGACAGAGGAGGACAAGTCTATGACAGATATGCCAAATGGAATTTTTGAATGGATATGGTTTATTGCCACAGAGTATTCCGACCTGTTCATTACAGGTACTATCATAACACTTAATGTTGCTGTATCGGGAACTATTCTTGGATTTTTACTGGGATTCCTTCTGGGTGTTGCGGAGGATTCAAAGCTTACAAAGGCTGACCCGCTTATCAAGAAAATAGCAATGACTATTGTGAAGGGAATCAGCAAGGTATATGTGGAGGTATTCCGTGATACGCCTATGATCGTTCAGGCTATGATTATTTACTTCGGAATCAAAATGACAGGATTCGACATAAGCCCTGTTATGGCAGGTATTCTTGTAACTCTGCTGAATACCGGTGCATACATGGCTGAAACAGTACGTGCAGGCATAAAGTCCATTGACATTGGTCAGCGTGAGGGCGCCCTTGCAATGGGTATGTCGCCTGTTTCCGCAATGATTTTCATTATTCTGCCCCAGGCATTCAGAAACATTGTTCCGGAAATGGCAAATATGTTCCTCACAAACCTTAAAATGACATCTGTACTTAACGTTATCGGTGTAAAGGAACTGTTCCTCCAGGCAAAGACAGCAGGCGGTACATACTACAGATATCTTGAATCATATCTTGTAATTGCGGCAATTTATTTTGTTCTGTGCTTTGTTTTCAACAGAATTTTCCTGCTTATTGAAAAGAAGATGAACGGCAAGAAGGATTATGCCCTTGCTGTTGAATATATGGAAAACAACGAGTAAGGAGGCGGTACTTTTGAAACACAACACAGGTTCTGAAGAGGTAATCAGAGTAGAAGAGCTGAGCAAAAGCTTCGGCGAACACGAGGTTCTCAGAAAGATTGATTTCTCTGTAAAAAAAGGCGAAGTAATATGTATTCTCGGAAGCTCCGGCTCAGGAAAGTCAACCCTTCTTCGCTGCATAAATCAGCTTGAAACCCAGACCTATGGAAAGATTTTCTTCAAGGGAAAGGAACTGGGCAGAAAACAGCGTGAAATAAACGAGTATCGTTCAAAGGTGGGAATGGTTTTCCAGTCCTTTAACCTTTTCAATAATATGACTGTTCTTGAAAACTGTATGTCCGGTGCAAGGAAGGTTCTGCACGTATCAAAGGAAGAGGCCAAGAACCGTGCCATAACTCATCTGAAATCCGTAGGCATGGCACCTTTTATCAATGCCTATCCCATGCAGCTTTCCGGCGGACAGAAACAGAGAGTAGCCATTGCGAGAGGTCTTTGCATGGACCCGGAGGTTCTGCTCTTTGACGAACCCACCAGCGCCCTTGACCCGGAAATGGTAGGCGGCGTTCTGAACGTTATGAAATCCCTTGCAGAAACCGGTCTTACAATGCTTATCGTTACCCATGAAATGGCATTTGCACGTGATGTTTCCTCCAGAGTGCTTTTCATGGATAAGGGATATATAATAGAGGACGCACCGCCGGAGAAATTCTTTACCGATCCGGACAGTGCAAGAACAAAGGAATTTTTAAGCCGATATATGTCCGACAGCGAAAGGAGAGCATAATGGGTAATTTTGTTGTAACATTTGCAAGAGGATTCGGCACAGGCGGAAAGGTCATTGCGTCAAAGCTTGCCGCTGACCTTGGCATTCACTGCTATGAAAACAGAATCCTTACTCTTGCGTCACAGCTCAGCGGTCTTGACAAGAACGTTTTCCAGGAGGTAAACGAAAAGCTGCGTTCATCCGGCGGCGGCTTTTCAAGCCTTATGAGAGGACTTCCACGTTCAAGAAAGTACATATCCAGAAACGAGAAATTTGTTTCAGACGATAAGCTGTTTGAATATCAGAAACAGATCATAACAAATCTTGCAGATACTGAATCCTGCGTTATTGTAGGAAAATGTGCTGACTATATTCTCCGTGGAAGAGATAATGTGGTAAGCGTTTACATTGAAGCACCGAGAAATTTCTGCATAAAGCGTACTATGGAAAATATGGGCGTAACCCAGAAGGTGGCAGAAGCTACCATAAAGCAGACAGATAAATTCCGTGCTGATTATTACGAATACTACACTCACGGCAACTACTGGACAAATCCTGTAAACTACGACATGACCCTCAACAGCGAAAAAGTGGGCATTGACAACTGCGTGGCAGTAATCAAGGAATATCTGAAAATCAAAGGACTGATATAAATGGAATTTTGCTACAATCTTCCGGTAAATCTTATATTCGGCAGAGGAAAGGCTGACTGCATTGGTGAAATATCCTCTGCCTATGGCAAAAAGGCTCTTGTGGTAACAGGTACAGGCAGTACAAAGAGGTCGGGTCTGCTTGACAGAGTGACAGACAGCCTTGAAAAAGCAGGCATAGAATGTGCTGTATTTGACAAGGTTACTCAGAATCCTCTTACTACAACCGTTTATGAGGGTGTGACCTGCGCTTCAGAAAATGGCTGCGATATGATACTGGGCGTTGGCGGCGGCTCTGTAATGGACGCAGCAAAAGCGATTGCATTCTGTTGCAGGAATGAGGGTGATATTTCGGATTATATATTCGGAAGGAAACAGGGAAGAGGTGCATTACCCATAATTCTCATTCCCACAACCTGCGGAACAGGCAGCGAAGGCAATCAGATAGCTGTTCTTACAAATCCCGAAACAATGGACAAAAAGGCACTCTATACATTACAGATAATGCCCTCTGCTTCCGTAGTTGACCCGTCAGTTTTAACAACTATGCCTGTATCAGTGCTGTCATCTGTAGGTTTTGACGCATTCACCCATGCTCTTGAAGCATATACTTCAAAGAAGGCAAATCCCATTACAGACCCACAGGCACTCACCGCAATGGAACTTCTTGCGGAAAATCTTCCTGTTCTTGTAAAGGGAAAGGGCAGTGATGAAGCATGGGAGGCAGTAAGCCTTGCGGCAACTCTTGGCGGAATGGTAATTGGTGCGGCAGGAGTTTCAGCAGCACACGGCATGGAACACCCGGCGTCAGGACTTAAAAATATCGTTCACGGAAGAGGTCTTGCAGCATTGACCCCGAATATTGTGGAAAGACTTGCTTCTGCACTGCCGGAAAAATTTGCCCGTGTGTCACGTATCCTTGGCGGCACTGATGAAAAGGACTGCGCAGACAGCATACGCAGATTTTTAAAGTCAATTGAGCTGGATGTGACCCTTGGCGAACTGGGCATCACTCCGGAAGATGTTCCCTGGATGACGGAAAACTGCATGAAAATTTCCACCCTCAATCTTAAAAATGCACCGCTTGAATTTACACGTGACCAGGTGCAGGAAATATATCTTGAATCCATTTAAATTGAAAGGAGAAATATGCTATGAAAGATACTGACAAATTAATTGCCAGCAGTGACCCGGAAGACGTTACAGGCTGCATTCCCGATGATATAAAGGTTCATTCTGAAGAAAAGATAAAGATAATTCCGGATGAAAATAAAATATTCTCAGAATCAGATTCAGTATGCAGGATTGCCCCGGAGGGA
This sequence comes from Ruminococcus sp., assembly GCA_051882155.1. Classification (GTDB taxonomy): domain Bacteria; phylum Bacillota; class Clostridia; order Oscillospirales; family Ruminococcaceae; genus Ruminococcus_C. The sequence goes on along the minus strand of JBJERG010000036.1, from coordinate 236 downwards.
AAGGCTTCGGAATTCGGAAGTGACACCAGATTTAACGGTGTGAGCAATAACGGCGATAAAATCAGAATCGCTCCGGACAGCAGGAAAACAAACGGCAAGATTTTCACCTGACAGTGTACCAGATAAATTTCACAGACCCTGACAGAAAAAAGTATACAGCCTATTGATTTATTCTCTCTTATGTGGTATCATATATATCAGCAGATGTCTTAAAATAAAATAGGAAAGGCTGATAT
>JBJERG010000035.1:0-9998 GCA_051882155.1 Ruminococcus sp. | reverse complement strand
AAATGGTGAGGTTGATACAACTGATCTGCAGCTTATCCAGAAGTATACAGCATCTGTTATTAAAGATTTTCCGGTTAATGAACCGGAACAGCCTGAAATTTCCGAAAATTAAATGATAAAAAAACATCGCCATGTTTCTGATCATGGCGACGTTTTTGCTGTAGTTGTTACAATTGTCATGTACACAGTTACCGGATCCATCTGTCAAGGGTTCTGGCAAGTATGTTAAGATCAAGGGGTTTGGCTATATGTTCATTCATGCCCGCAGTTTTAGCTGCCTGAACATCTTCCGCAAAGGCATTTGCCGTCATAGCCACTATAGGAACCTGCCTGCAGTAGTCACGGTTCATAGAACGGATTACTCTTGTGGCATCGTATCCGTTCATAACCGGCATCTGTATATCCATAAAAATTATGTCGTAATATCCGTCACTGCATGAAGAGATCATATCTACAGCTTTTGCTCCGTCTTCGGCACGTTCCACTGAAACGCCTGTCATTTTGAGTATTTCAGCTGCAATTTCGTAATTCAGATCATTATCCTCTACAAGAAGGATGCGATGACCTGTAAGATCCATGTTCTCCAGCGAAGCAAGAGGATCTTCATCCCCATTGCTGGTACCCTCTGAAACAAGGGAGTTGAAGGTGTCTGCAAGCTTTGAACGGAACAGCGGCTTGCTGATAAAGGCATTTGCTCCTGCGGACCGTGCTGTTTGTTCAATATCAGACCAGTCATAAGCTGAAATAATAATTATAGGTACTTCGTCGCCAACAGCTTTTCGTATAGCCCTTGTTGTTTCAATGCCGTCCATATCCGGCATTTTCCAGTCAATGATGCAGGCGAAATAATCTCGTTTCCGGCAGTGATGATCAATAACATATTCAACAGCCTCTTTGCCTGTAGAAACTCCGTCTGCATTCATGCCGAAATCATTGAGAATATCGCAGCAGGATTCAAGGCTCAATTTGTCGTCATCTGCCACAAGTACATTCAGGTTGATGAATTTGTCATAATTGAATTCAGAACCCTCACGAAGCTTCAGATACATAGTGACCGTAAAGCGTGAACCTTCATTAAGCTTGCTTTCCACATTTATGTCACCGCCCATCATGCGCACAATATTGCGGCTTATAGGCATACCCAGTCCTGTACCGTGAATCTTTTTTATTCTGCTGTCATTGGCTCTTTCAAATGGCTCGAAAATTCTGTCTATAAATTCTTCGCTCATACCAATGCCATTATCTTCAAAGATAAATTCATAGCATCCTATTTTCGCCTGATGCGACGGCTTTTCAGTAATGGAAAGACTGATCTTTCCGCCGTCGGGAGTATATTTGACTGCATTGCTCATTATATTTGTAAAGATTTTTTGTATGCGCAGACTGTCGCCGATTACGTCTTCGTGTATCAGTCCTGTAATATTTACAGATAATTCATGGTGATGTTTTTTTATCTGAGGGCTTGTCATGGAAAGCAGGTTGTCCACCAGATTTGAGAGATTGAATTCCTCTTCTGTAAGATCCACCTTTCCTGATTCGATCTTGCTCATATCAAGGACTTCATTTATAAGGCTCAGCAAATGCTTGCTTGCCTGTGCAATTTTCTGAAGGCTGTCCTGCACACGTTCCTTGTCATCGATATGGGTGGCTGCGATGGCAGTCATTCCGATGATGCCATTCATAGGAGTTCGTATGTCATGGGACATATTTGACAGAAAATCGGTTTTAGCCTTGCTTGCGGCTTCAGCCGCTTCATATGCTGCCTGAAGCGCCATTTCCTGCTGACGTTCCTTCTTTATAAGATTGTCAACATTGCTTGTGCCGATAACAACAACAAAGCTGCCGTTTTTTTCCTGTACAAACGAAACTCTTGCCTGAAGGTAAATTATACCGTCAGCAGTCATTTTTTCATAAGTAACAGAATAGTCTTCTCTGCAGGTGCGTATATAGTCAAGGGATAGTTTTTCAATAAATTCGCTGCGGCTTTTCTCAGAAACGTGTTCTTTTGAGTAGCTTAATACACCCTCTGACCATCTGTAATTATGCTTGCTGAAATGATTGGCAATTGATTCTCCGTCTTTGCCATCTTCACGATAGACGGTGACTGTATCTGTCCGAGGATCAATTAGAAGAACAGAATAGTATACCGAACCAAGACCCTCAATAATATCACTTTGAGTTTCAAGTTCTCTTGCCTGTTTCAGCTGACGCTGCATTTCGTCGTTGACATCACGCAGTCCCATAATATATGTGACCATTCCCTTTGGGTCAATTGTTTTTACCACATTCATTTCATAGTATGCAATTGCGCCGTTCATATTTCTCCGGTAGCCCAGTTTATACAGACCCACATCAGGGACTTGCTTTTCAAGGATATTCAGATCTGTTGCTTCCTTTATACGATCACGGTCTTCCGGAACTATATACGTATCAATATATTTGGAAATGATCTTGCTGTAGCTGCCGATTTCCATGAGCTTGTTAAGAGCGTCATAATCCATACCTATGCCATCAGTGCGATAGAGGAAGATCTTATCCGTGGCAGCGTCTATTTTAAACAGACTGTGGTATTCTCTGCTGAGTGCTTCAATGATGCGAAGCTGCTCTTCACGCTGCTTTATACGCTCTCGTTCCTCTTCCACGATTGCGTCAATATTGCGGAAGCCTACAATGATCTGACTTTCAGATGCTTTTCTGGAGAAGATCCGGAAAAAGGATGCCTGATAATAATGAATGCCTGTATTATCATAAATTGTCCGGTAGCTGAAAACATATTCATCACTGTTTTTAAGTGCATGAAGGACTGTGGACGCAGAAACAGCATTCATCATGTTATCTCTGTCTTCTTCAATTACATACCTCAGGATAAATTTTTCCCATAAAGCTTTGTATGAATGCCGTGCAGTACGTTTTTCTTCCTTGATTACTTTGCCATTAACCTTTATAGGAACAGCAGTATCGTTTGTAAAGTCAAGCAGTACCACGTCGGGATAATCCTTGCTGAGGGCGCCTGCAATATCCATTTCGTCCTGCAATGTTTCATTTATCTTATTTACTTTCTGAAGAGCTTCCTCAATTTTTCTCTGCTGGGCAAGCTCCCGCTTTTTTTCATCATCCACGTTCTTGAAGCCCAGGGCAAATTCATTTCTCTCTTTGTTCGGCTGTACGATCTGACATTCATAATACTGTATTGTATCATTTCTGTATACACGATAATTAAATGAATATGACTGCTTTTCAGCCAGAAGCGTCTTTATGCTGTCTATTTTGCGGACATTGTCGAAGAGATGCCTGTCGCCTTCAAATACGTCATTTTCAATATAGAGCTTTATATTTGATTCGTAATTGCCAACTGCAAATTTCTGACCATAACGTGCTGTTATAGTCTGACCCATGCGATAGCATACAACTTCCGCAGTATTCATATTAACTGCGTAAACATTTTCATATGCCATGGAAAGGGCTTTGATGAGATTATCCAGGGATTCAAGCTTTTCCTTTTCGGCGGAAATATTTCTCAGTCCGCATATTACCTTTATGATTTTTCCTTCATAATTCTTCTCAACGGGAATAAAGCTGCATCTTACCCACTGATCGTAACAATCTATGTATTCCTGAGTAATAATAGGCTTGTCACCCAGACGTTCATTTAATGTATTTATATCTGTGAAAAGACTCATAGCGGATTTATACTCTTTATTAACCATGGAATTCATTGATTCTATAAGATATTCTCCGGCGTTTCCTTTTTCGCTGTAGACACGGTGAAGATCGTCGGAGGAGAAAAATTCACGGAATGAATTGGTTTCCAGGTCTATGTAATAAAGCGCAAAGAAAACGCTGCTGAGAGAATCAATAATTGATGTGTGCTGCCTTTCTGTTTCGAGGAGATGAATAAGTTCCTTATTGGCTTCCTTCAGCTGTTTTTTTGCATAAAGCTCCTTTGTTTTTGATTCATGAATCGTTTCTGTGACAAAGGTAACATGGGTCAGTTTTCCCTGGGAATCACGTTCGCCTTCAATGAAAGAACACTGAGCCCAGTATGGCAGATTTTTTTCAGTAGGGACCGGAACTACACACAGAAATTGCTTTGATATTATTTTTTGGTTGTTAAGTCTTTCGTCCAGGGTTGAAAGATCGGTGAATTCCAGCAGCTCGTCAGTATGTTCATCGATCATCATATGGCGGCAGAAAAAGTTAAGCTTCTTCTGTGCCTTGCCCGACATACCTATCTTTTCATGAACATTATCCATGGAACTAAGCTCTTTAAACTCATCCTTTGCAAGATCAATATAGTATGCCGAGGTATATATCTCGCTCATAGACTGTATTATTTTCATTCTTTCAGTAAGAGCATTGTTTGATTCAACAAGCCGTCTGTTTGAGATTTCGCTGCAGCAGGCAGAGGCAATAACAGAAAGAAGAAGCATATGTTCTGTATTTCGGCGTGGATTATCAGTGCAGAAGCAGCCTATAACAGTACCGTTTACAACAAGAGGAGCAACTGCTATGCTTTCTGTTCCGTGTGACTTTAAAATCATGTATGCTGTCGAATCGTGATCCAGAAATTCGGATATGGAGGGAATGAAGAATTCGCCCTTGTTTTCAAGAGAGCTGAACCAGCTATCAGCCTCTTCGGCAGATACATCACGGAGGTTGTTTGTGACAGGAGCAACGCCGTTTCGGCACCATTCATATATATTTCTGGAGGGTGTCTGCTTTGCATTTCGTTCTACAATATATACACGGTCAGCGTCAAAATGCCTGCCGGCACCATTTAGTATAGCGTGTATTGTATGCCCGTCCTTCGGCTTATTAAAATAATCCTGCAAAAAAGTCCTGATAGCCTGCTCCTGATCTGAAATGTTCTGGGTTAAGCTGTTCATAATTCCCTCCGAAAAAAATTCTTGCTTATCTTTGTGCGTTTAGCATAATTGTACATTATAATTATACCACACAGAAGTTATATTGTCAAGTTTTGACATTATCTGTCGATTGATATTCAAAAATGTATTTTTGGATTTTGTGAAAAAACAGGCTGCCCTGCCGGACAGCCTGCCTGATTGTTATGGGTTATTAACTGGATTAATTGTTTTATTCAAGTGACGGTTCCAGAACTGCATACTTGCCGTCTGCACGCTTATAAACCACATTGGTTTCGCCTGTTGCGGCATTTGCAAACATAAAGAAGTTATGTCCCAGAAGGTTCATCTGAAGTATTGCCTCTTCAACATCCATAGGATACATCTTGAATTTCTTGTGACGGATAACTTCATAATTTGATTCTGTAACCTCATCAGCAAAAGATGCCTTGAAAGCGTTATCTTTAAGCTTCTTTTCAACACGTGTTTTATTTTTGCGGATCTGACGTATGATCTTGTCAATAGAAGCGTCAAGAGCGTCTTTTTTATCCTCAGCAGACTGCTCTGCACGATAGATCATTTGATTATAGAAAACAGTTAATTCAAGGATAATCTGATTCTTATATTCAGACATTGTTATCTTTGCATCTGCTTCATCGCCGAAGAATTTGTCGAGCTTCTGACCCAGACGTTCTTCTGCATAATCAGTAAAGTTCTGCGGTATCTGCATTTTTTTTGCTGTAATTGTAATTTTCATATAGCGTTCCTCCTTGTGATAATCCGGCGGCTTTTGATATACGGCGCCGAATTAGTTTTCTGTATACATTATAGCATATTGCCGTATTAATTTCAAGTATTTTATTGAAATTCTATCAAAAACAATCGAAAACATTTTCTGAACCGATTATAATAAAGTCGGGTTTATTATTTTCTTAATATAGTCCTGCAATACTTGATATTTTTTTAATAATGTAGTATAATTATAAACGACCGGCTGAATGGAAGGTCTAAAACAGAAAATAACGAAAGAGGTATTGCCTGTGAATAATGAAGCATTCCGCAGCGTGCTTGAAAGTCTGAGAAGCTTTCCGGCTTTTTCAATTATAATGAGCGCACTTGTCATATTTATGGTATTTATATGTGTATTTGCAATATTCAGATCGGCTAAGGAGGAAAAACGTATTGAGGAGCTCAGGTGGGATAAGGTAAGCAATTATATGGAACTTGTTGACTGCGCAACAGGAGAAAGGACGCTTCTTTCTTCAGACGAAGTGATTATCGGAAGACATGGTGCAGCTGACATAAGATTTCCGGATATGAGCGTTTCACGTTATCATGCGGTTCTCTGCGTATCAAATGGTGTGTGGCGTGTAATTGATCTTGGCTCTAAATCGGGTACTTATGTCAACGGGAGAAAGGTTCAGGAGCAGATGACACTGAAGGATCGTGATGAGATCCGGTTTGGCACTAAGGCGGCAATTATAAGAAGGAGGCGTGTATAAACAGATGTTTCACAATAAACTTAATTACGGACGAATATCCATACTGGTGCTTATGACGCATTTTATTATGCTGGCTGCGGTGCTTTTTCGGGGCAATTACAAAGAAATTACAGATATTCTTCCTTTAACGGCAGCAGTATTTGCACTTGATATAGCTTATATGTTCGTAATACGCTTTTTTTATAAGCAAATGACCTATACAACAGACTATCTTCTGCTGCTTATAATGGGCTGCAGTGTTATATTCCAGTCATGCTTTGGCGGCATTGGATTCGCAATGAAGCATTACATAACCTGTATTGCGGCTCTTGTGTGCTGTCAGATAATGTTCCTTATTACAAGAAATCATATGCGAATTCTTGCGGTTAAACAATATCTGTATCTTGTTCTGGGTGCGCTCGTTCTGATAACAATTTTTCTTACCGGCAGCAGAAGTATGTGGATAAGCATTGGATCAATGAGCATTCAGCCATCAGAATTTATGAAACCGGTATTCGTGCTGTTATGCGCAACCTCCATTATGGAGCAGCATAACAAAAAGAAGCTTCTTTTATTTTATGTATCAAGAGAGATGATCGCTCTTACAATTGCATTTTTCATAATATTCATTCTGCAGTGGTGGTGCAGGGATTTAGGAAGCCTTCCTACATTTGGGGCTGCATATTGCTGTGCCATTATATGCAGAATATGCTATCCAAGAGCAAAATTCTCTAAAAGCACGCTGATTCTCCTTATTGCTACAGGTGTAACTGCTGTTGCTCTGCTAGCATCCGCTGCACCTTCATATGTACAGGACAGACTTTCGGTTGACATATGGAAGGATACCTATGGCGACGGATATCAGCAGTGTCAGGCTCTTATTGCAATAGCCGAGGGCGGACTTTTCGGCAAGGGTCCCGGTTACGGCAGACTTATCAATGTTGCTGCCGCAGATACAGATATTGTCTTCTCAACTATCTGTGAAGAATGGGGTTTCTTCGTTGCACTGCTTCTCATATTCTTCGTTGTAAGCCTTCTCATTCTGCCTATGATCAACAAGCCGAGAAGCTACTTCCATGCAACCATGATAATGAGTGTGGCGGCTGTATTTGTAGTACAGATGGGTCTGAATATCTTTGGCTCATGTAATCTTATTCCCTTTACAGGCGTTACTATTCCCTTTATCTCACAGGGCGGAAGCTCAATGCTTGTCTGCGGAATGCTGACAGGCATGCTGAAGGCTGGACAATCTCCTGTTTTCCGAAGACCTGACGCAGCGCAGAATATCAGCAGAAGAAGGGAGAGAACAGCATGAAACGCAAAGATATGAAGAGCATTAAAAGAGGAGAAAGGCTTACCAAGCTGTTAATAGCTGTATTCCTTACGGGAATGTGTATACTTGTATTCAAGGTGGTAACTGAAGCGTCGTTCTATATGGAACATTCAAAAAATGTTTCTTATGGCTGTGTATATGACCGCAATGGAGATGTGCTTTTCGATCCTGACGCTGATAAAAATACGTATAAAGAAGATCATTTCATAGATGTAGGCAATCTCATCGGCGATGCCAGCGGAATGATGACAAATACTCTTGTATCGGAAAACCTTTCGCTGCTTTCCAACTATGACCCGATTTTCGGAGTTGTGGAAAATGGAAAAAGTTCGATATATACATCCCTTGATCACGAAGCAAACCGCACTGTTTATAATGCTTTCGGAAACAGAAACGGAACGGCAATTGCCTATAATTACAAAACAGGCGAGATACTTGTATGTGTAAGCAAGCCGAATATAAATATTCTTGATTACGGTGATGTGGCAAACCTGCCTTCCGGAAGTCTTATTTGTAAGGCGTTTTACAGCACCGTTCCCGGTTCTACACAAAAGGTTTCCACTCTTGCAGCAGCAATTGAACAAATGGGTTTTGATGCTGTATCGCAGAAGAGATATACCTGTGAGGGTATATACTATAATAAATATAAAAACAGGATCTCCTGCCATAAGCTTTCAGGACACGGAACTCAGGATATCTTTACAGCATTTCAGAACAGCTGCAACCCGTTTTTTGCGCAGCTTGTGGAGGATATGGATTTAAAACAGCTCATTGAAACATATAAAAATATGGGATACTCTGTAAATGGTTCAAAAGCACCAAGTCTGGAAATAGATGGAATTTCCGTTTTCAGAGGAAGCACAGAGCTTACTGATGTAAACGATTTTGATACACAATGGGGCTGTATGGGACAAAGCAGAACAGAGGTCAGCCCATGTCAGCTGATGATGTGGCAGAGTGCAATTGCCAACCGCTCAAATTCAGTTACAATGCCGTATCTGATCACACATACACAAAATATGTTTGGCGAAGAAAAGAACAAAGCCGAAACCACTTATGAGTTATCGGGATTTTCCGCTGAAACTGCTGCATACATCCGTGAAGTTATGATTGAAAACGGAAAAGCGAAGTATAACAGCAAGGTAGGATATAAAATTGGAGCAAAAAGCGGAACTGCGCAGGTGAAAAACGGCGCTTCCGAGAATAATCTTCTTGTTGGATTTGTTGATGATGAAGCACTGCCGATAGCATTTTGTGTTGTTATAGAAGATAATGCACAGTGGTATTTAACTACTGAATCAATAGTATCAACTATGCTCTCTGCACTTTCAAAATAATTAATGTAATTGATTACTGAATATGAGGTTTTGTATACATGGCTTCAACTAAAGAATATCTGTACTTTATATTAGAACAGCTGTCCGGACTGAATGATATAACATATCGTGCCATGATGGGCGAATATATACTATATTATAAAGGTAAAATTGTTGGCGGGATATATGATGACAGGCTGCTTGTAAAGCCTGTAAAGTCTGCCCAACATCTTATTCCAGCAGCTTCATATGAGAAGCCTTACGAAGGTGCAAAGGATATGATTTTAGTAGATTGTGTTGATGACAGTGATTTTTTGAATATGCTTTTTAAAGCTATGTACAATGAATTGCCTGATAAAAAGAAAAGGTAGTTTTTAAGACAGTAATTGCCGGAAGATTCTGTTACTCATATAGAGATAGATCAGATTTTTGCAATAAATAATAAGAAGAAAAAGCTGTTATGGATCAAAAACATACAGCTTTTTCAATTATATAGACTGATGACTTGCACAGGTGTGACTGCTTTGTTTATTATTTAAATCTATACATCTGTATTAATTGCAAAATTTGAATGTAAAGGGTAAAAAAATAAATATTACAGGCGCTGTACTTAATTTTATTATATGTTATCAAAATTGATTGACATTTAACTTTATATGTGATATACTATATTAGTCGCCAATAATAAGGTGTAAATTTAATATATCGCGGGATGGAGCAGCTCGGTAGCTCGTCGGGCTCATAACCCGAAGGTCGTTGGTTCAAATCCAGCTCCCGCAACCAAAAAAGTGCCGTAAACACGTTGTTTTACGGCACTGGTTTTTTTATAAAAAAATAATCTGACCCCAACTGACCCCAACGGTAAGATTTATTTAATATTCTGATGTAGTTTTTTGAAATAAAGTAGGATATAGAATAGCAGAGCAGGAAACAAATCCTGCTCTGATTTTTATGTATTTACCATTAGTATAAATTCATTCTGATTAACCGTCAATTCACTTACAGG
>JBJERG010000034.1:0-2105 GCA_051882155.1 Ruminococcus sp. | reverse complement strand
AACAACGTGTTTACGAGGCTTTTTGGTTGCGGGAGCTGGATTTGAACCAACGACCTTCGGGTTATGAGTATAGATTTTTGCAGTTCCTAATGTCATACATCAATACATAACAGGCGCAATTACGGCATTTTTCGTATAACACCGATCTCTCATGTTTACTCATTGTACAGCGTTTTTCATTGTAATAATGGAAATATAATGGAAACGTAATGGAAAGGGATAATTTGTCAGACCACAGCCTCAATAACTGTCTTTCCGTTTATCTCAACCTTTTTCATACCGGTTTTCTTATTCTTATTAAAGTTAAAACTCAGAAGATACCCCTTGTCAATGTGGTAATAGTCAAGATATTCTGACAACTGCTTTTCGCCTTCTGTGTTGTATTCATCTCCACGCCAGATTTTCAGCTCTATTATATACTGTTTTCCTGCATAGTCAACAATAACATCAGTACGCCTTTGGTCACGGGTCTGGGATTCGATGTAGTAATTTCCCGTGCCGTTGATTATGGGACGAAGATAAAGCAAAAACAGCTTTCTGCCGTCCTCCTCCTTGAATTTATCAGGCTGATTTCCGTAAATATCATTGAAATGCAGTATGAATTTTTCAAGAACCTTCTCCATATTAAGCTGATTGCCTATGATGAATTGATTTTTATCCCCTGCACCTTCAGAAAAAATTCTGCTGTTAGTTGCTTCCTGTGAAATAAACCAATCATAGATAGTTATTTCAAATATCCGGTTAGAAACAGCAACACTGCCATTATCATTTTTTACAAATCCATACATAGATGCGGTGTGAATTGCCGAATCATAAGCATTATAAATGAATTTCTGCCCATAAAATAAAATCCCATAAAGCAAATTTCTAAGCTCATTATCATCTTCCAGTTTATTTATCAGAGATTCAAATAATGGGCTTCTTTGGACAGTGATATATTTCACAGCTTTATTTATATCCTGAACTGTCCAGCCTGATTTTTCATCCATATATTTGCATATCGTTGAAACAAGTACAGGATACCCCGAAGTATAATCATAAATCAGCTGAGAAATCTCCATTATATCCATGCCTGTATGGTGGTCATGTTCGTAATCTTCAAGCATACCTGCAATATCGGAAACATTAAAACTCATGTCAACATCAAAACTTGATGCAATATTCCAGGGGCTGTTATGCTTATGCTCGGTGTCAGGCCGTATTTTCTGACGAAGATTTCGTATATCGTGTACGCCTGCTAAAATTACTGACTGGAATGTGGGCTGTTCATTTCGTTCAAGATAATATCCTCTCAGCTGCGCCAAGAAATCAAGGAATACCTGGTTATTGCTGGCGCTGTCTACTTCATCTATGATTAAAACTATGGGTTTTTGTGAAGTTTCGCACCATTCGCTTAGTGTAATAAATATATCGGCAAGACTGCTGTTTTCCGCATATCTCATGTTTTTTATTTCTTCCTGAATCTCTGCTGACATATATTTTCGTCCACGCTTTAAGAATTCTCTGGCAAGTGCTTTGACAAACTTTCCGGTATTCTCAAAATCTCCTGCGTCCAGAAACTGAAAATCCATACTTATAACAAAATAATCATCACTTAAATAATTGCAAAGAGCTTTCAGAATGGTTGTTTTTCCATACTGCCTTCCACGATTTATACAGAAATACTGTCCTCTGTCGATCATTTTCTTTATCTGAGCAAGGCGGCTGTCGAGATTTACCATGTAATGCTCTACCGGATTGCAGCAGCCTGTTATGTTAAAATAGCGTTCCATTTTTTCACCTCGTTTTCTCTGCCTTTTCAATCCTGCAGGAATGTTTCTTCATCTGCTTGTCATAATTCACACCGACAAGCAGTATCTCGCCTTTGTAGTCATTCAAAGCGTCTGAATAATCCTTTGCCTTGATTTGTTCAAGTGCTTCCTCAGCAGAATGACCCCATTTAAGTTCAACTATGAACGCAGGCATATTTGTATTCTTTCTCGGCTCAAAAATAAGGTCTGCAAAACCCTTCCCTGCCGGCGTTTCTCTGTGCATTATATAATATTTCCTTGCTGAATAATACGCAAGGGACACCACACATGACAGGGAATTTTCATCATTATATT
>JBJERG010000033.1:0-10030 GCA_051882155.1 Ruminococcus sp. | reverse complement strand
GTGCGTCTTTCCGGAAAGGGCATCAGAATTATTGTTGATGCCACAAAGGATCTGCTTATGAATGTTCTGAAGTACAGACCCTTTCTTATTAAACCCAACAATCATGAGCTGGGAGAAATGTTCGGCGTCAGCCTTACAGAAAGGGAGGAAATTATTGCATATGCAGGAAAGCTCAAAGAAATGGGTGCGGTTAATGTGATGATTTCTATGGCAGGCGACGGAGCAGTTCTTGTGGATGAAACGGGTGCGGTGCATACCTGCGGCGTTTGCAGAGGCAAAGTGAAAAATTCTGTCGGAGCAGGTGATTCCATGGTTGCAGGCTTTATTGCAGGCTTGGCAGCCGGTGATTACGAATATGCACTTAAACTTGGTACAGCAGCAGGAGGTGCCACTGCTTTTTCAGAGGGCATTGCAAAAAAAGAGGATATTTACAAACTGCTTGAACAGCTTCAGAAAAGACAGCAGTGACTCTTCTAAATCGCATCAGCCTTTGACGCAGTGCTTTCGGGACTGGTGATACCAAATCCCAGAGGCGGTTCAGGAATTCTTGCCATTGTTACGTCGTGCTCCGGAATTGCAATGATTATTGATAGCTGTACTGCCTGATGTCAATAACCTTCAGGCAGTATCAACTGACAAATAAGTCCTGTATCGCTGAAGTTATGTTCGGCTGATACGGGACTTATTTTTATACGGCAGAACTGTAATATGAAAGGGTCAGTGATACGCCGTTAAATCTTATTATTCGCCTTCCCGGAATTCTTTGACTTTTCATACTGTGAATGCTATAATAAATATCAGAAAAAATGATAAGCTTCGGAGGTAATTGTTATGACAGGTAATATCTACGCTGACTGGAATCCATGGCACGGCTGTACCAAAATCAGCCCTGGCTGCAGATACTGTTATGTCTATCGTCAGGATGAAATGTACGGAAGCACTACAGCAAGCAGTATATGCAGAAAAACCGGGAATTTCAATCTGCCTGTCAAACGTAATCGTGACGGGAGCTATAAGATTCCGTCAGGGAAAATTGTATTTACCTGCTTTACGTCTGACTTTCTTCTGAAGGACGCCGACCCTTGGAGAAAGGAATGCTGGGCAATGATGAAGGAACGAAAAGACTGCTGGTTTTATTTCTTTACCAAACGCATAGATCGTCTTGCAGAGTGTCTTCCTCCGGACTGGGGCAAAGGATACGAGAATGTGCTTATAGGCTGTACCGTTGAGAATCAGAACAGAGCCGATTACAGACTGCCGATTTTCAATGCTTTGCCCATCAGGCATAAATCCATTATTGCTGCTCCGCTGCTGGAACGGATCAATATATCTCCGTTTCTGAATGAGAGTATTGAGGAGGTATCCGTTGGCGGTGAATCAGGATATCATGCACGTCCCTGCAATTATGACTGGATTCTTGATCTGAGAAATCAGTGCGCAGAAAAGAATATCCCATTCCGATTTCATCAGACAGGAGCTATTTTTATAAAGGACGGAAAATGCTACAGAATAAAACGCTCTCTTCAGCGGCCGCAGGCACGGAAAGCCGGTATTGATTTTCGCATAGGAGAGAATTTTATTCCCGATACAGCGGAATATCATGAGCCTGCTGATATACAGCTGAGTTTTGATATTTAGGCTGCTTGGCGTGAGTAAAGGACACGTTTCAAACGTAAAAAAACCATACGAACAAAACGGAATAGATGGAATAAGACCTAAAAAAGAATGCAGAAAAACGGGAGAAAAGCGAATACTTAATCCACAGCAGGAAAAAATGGGTATAATTGTAGATAAAGACCCTATGCAGCTGAAGTTCAAGGAGTGTATGTGGACAAGAAACAATATACATCAGCTCATAAGAGAAAAGTATGGTATAGACATCAAGCCATCTACGCTCGGTTACTATCTTGCACGCTGGGAATTTAGTGTACAGCGCCCAATTAAGCGAGCTTACAAGCAGGATGAAAAGAAAATAGACAATAAGAACTGAAGCACAAAAATTCAATGTAAATATGCTGTCTGCTGTTTCCAAAAGAGGTAAGCTCAGATTTACAATTTACAAAGACAATATGAATGCAGAGAAGCTTATCGATTTTATGGGGAGGCTTATTCGTGATGTAAGGAAAAAAAGTATTTCTTGTACTTGATAATTTACGTGTTCATCATTCTAAAAAAGTGCAGGCATGGCTTGAAGAACATAAAGAGAAAATTGAAGTTTTTTATCTGCCGCCGTATGCTCCTGAATACAATCCGGACGAATTTGTAAACAGTGATTTAAAGCGTGCTGTAGGTCAGAAAGCTTCTCCCTCATCAGTAGATGAACTTGAGTATAATGTTCGTTCCCATTTGTAAATGCTGCAAACAGCCGTTATCTGGTATATGCCGGAATGGGCGTACAGGGAGCAGGCGACATTATTTTGTACGATACACTGGAAAATCAGTATCTTTCAACCTCATACAGTATCTATGATCTGAGTCAGCAATATTACTTTCAGATCACGGCAGATGAAGACGGCAAAATTTCATTAGCTGACGCCGCTTATGTGTTGACTGTTTATGCAAAACAGTCTGCCGGATTGGATACATAAGGCAGGAATACATACCGGGATCCGGCAAAAAAACGGGAACAGGTGCAGGAAAGCTGCCTGTTCCAGTTTTATGACTATAATAGAGGAGGATATTATGCGAAAACGAATCTTAGCTTATCGGAAACGAATTGACGCACTGCTGAAGAATATGCCCGACGGGATCAACTGGTCAGGTGTCCTCAGTGAGCACTTGCAGCAGATTGCTTTTTTTCAGCATGAACGGCTGGTGCATCTTATTGTTACCATGACAGTTGCTATATTGACTCTGTTGTCCATGGGAATTGCTCTTGTCACCCAGATAATGACCATGCTTCTGCTGACCGGTGTACTTGCTGTCCTGTTTATCCCGTACATTCTTCACTATTACCTGCTGGAAAACGAGGTGCAGAAAATGTACACGCAGTATGACCGTATGCTGGAACTGGTAAGGTCTGGTATTTCCAGCCGCTGCCTGAATGATGAGAGCGTATGAAGTCAAAGAATCAGAATGAGGTCAAATGCAAGCAAATAATATCACGCCTCATATTATTATCATATCATAGATCTGCTTATAACTGAAATGTTTCAGAGGTGCCGTTTATTTATTTGTCTGTTAATTCACCATTCATGGCACAAAGGTCAGATATATTAATTGTTCCGTCCTCACATAAATCAGCGGCTTTCGGGTCTGGGAGTTTCACACCCGGAACAGCTGACAGCCACTTCTGCAGAAGAACAGCATCTGCAATACTGAATTTGCCGTCTGCATTTACATCACCGAATGAAGCACCTGTAAAGCAGGTGTTTATATTTTCACTTTCACAGTTATCGATAAGATATGTTTCATACTCATCCGCATTTGTACCTGCCGCCTTTGACGCTCTGAATAATGAACCTGCGGCCCAGTACATACTTCTGTCCATCTCTTCCTGTGAGAATGTATATGTACGATTTGCAGCGCCTATGGACATATGTTTTTCATTTGATGAATCATTTATCCATTTCCATGTGCGAACAGCCGTTTCAAGGCATTCTTCTGCAAAATCAGCGTATGCGGGGATACCTTTATAAACTATAAATGCGTGAGCCGGCATGGCTGCCATATCAGCTGTGGCAAGGTGAGAACGCAGATCGGTTTCGTTTGCTCCCGAATTATAATCTGATGTACTGTACAATGTGTCTTCAATGTATATTGTACCGTTATTATAGTTGGCGGCAACGTAGAATGAACCGTCCTTATCGGGATGCTCAAGTTTAAGAAGCATATCAAGTTCCCATTTTATTTCGCTGAGCAGTGCAGGAGATTCTGCATACAGGCTGTTTCCTTTATCGGTTTCAGGTATAGCGGGATTTGTATTTTCAAAAGCCTCCGGAAATAAATCATAAGCCAGCAGAAGATTCTCTATGGAAGTTGCGGCAGGAGAAACATATTTTCCGTAATCACCTGCGTCATACCAGCCTTGTGAAACGTCAAAGGTTTCAGCATTCGGATTATTTCTGTCTGACCATCTTTTAACTGCTGCATCTCCTGGATGAAGATTCTTTCTTGCAAAATCTCCTGCATATTTTTCTTCCAGGTCAATTCCCTGTCTTTGATAGTAGTAATACTTTGTTATATCAGACATCATATTGTTATATACAGCATTGCTTATTTCAAAAGGATAGGAAACTATTATATCAGTCTGAATATTTTCTTCCTTATCTCTCGGTGTAAGTGCAGAATCATTCAGATTCGCATCGGGAATACGTATAAAATATGTGCCGGCTTCAGTTACTGCGTCAAAATTTATTTCGTAAACAGATTCACCGGAAAGAGATTCATTGGGCACACCATCCGAGAGAATACCGGAGAAAACGATTTTTTCTGTTTCTTTATTTACAATTTCATATTCCTTTCCGTCTAACGAACCAAATTTCTCAAAGCATGAAACCTTTGCATTTTTCTTTCCATTGCAGGAATATCCCACCTGATTGACTTTTATGAAAGGATACTGTCTTTCTTCGTCATCTGAATCAATTCTGACATTGCGGAATGAAGCAGAGTTTCCTGATTTAATGCCGCCTACGCTTATTTTCCAGACGTTTTTCTTATCAAATCCTTTATCTGGAAAAGCCTGTGCAAGTTCATTAAGAGGAAGAGTATAGCTTGTCCATTCAGGTGAAGCAGTTATATCCTTATACTTTTCCATTGATGTCCAGTATATTGCAACGTCCTCATTGTGAGAGTGGGAAGTGATGCCTATGTTAAATGGAAAGCTTGTCTGTCCGTTGCTTTTAACTTCAAAGGATAAAGTTCCGTTATAGAAGTAGTCGTACATATCAGATGTTGTCCAGCTTGTGTTTGGAATAATATTTGCTCCACCCCAGCTTTCAGTAGTCCACAGATTCTTGCCGCCATTATCTATCAGAATTGTCTGAAGCTGAGTTCCCGGAGTTTCTTCCACATTGGCAGCATTTGCGTAAGACAGATTCAGTGATGATAACAGCAGAGCAGAGCCTGATATTAATGATATTATTCTTTTTTTATGTGGTTACTCCTTATTGTTTAAATGGATAGAACGATGTCTTAAGCAAAGTATAACATATACGGTTTAAGTTTTCAAGGAATTCTTACAATAATTTATGGGCATCTCCAAATACTCCGGATTCGTCAGCTGCGTTGCAGATTTGGAGTATTAGAGATGCCCATTTTTTTATGAAATGATAAAAGTAACACTGGCAAGCTCTCTGCCGCCATTGTCATTGCTATAAATGCGCAGATCATAGCTTCCGCTGATGCCGGCCGGAACCTTTATTCCCGGGAATGAACCGCTTTCAAATTTTTTGAGTGCAATATAAGCAACATCTGCACGGTCCGCATCCAACTCGTTATGAGGCGTATCGCTTGGGACAACGCCGATCCAGGCATTGCTGACAGCAGGGAAATTGTCATAGGTAACATCTGCCGTGACAGTCCGGGTATCTGCATTCCACTGGACATTTGTGATCTCACCTTTGGGACCGTCAATATAAAATGTTACACAGGCAATCTCATGACCGCCGTTGTCACTGCTGTAAATTCGCAAATCATAATTGCCGCTAAGACTATTGTCGGAAAGAAGGAATCCATCAAAGCTGCCGCTTTCAAATCCGGAAAGCCATTTGCACTGAATGCTGGCTGCATCTGCATCATTTTCATTGTGAGGTGTATCACTGGGCACCACACCGATCCAGGCGTCGCTGCCGCTCGGCAGGTTTTCATAGGTCACATCTGCCGTGATAGTCCTGGTTTCGGCATTCCATACGGCATCTGCAATGGCTACCATAAAGGATGGTATCATACTTTTCATCTGACACAGATCAAATACATTGAGCCTATTATCCTTACACAGATCTCCTGCTTCCGGGTTGACCAGTCTTCCCATACCAAGCAGCCATTTCTGCATCATAACAATGTCTGCAGCACTAAATACTCCGTCAGCATTGACATCGCCTTTCACATCACTTCCTACAGCTGCATTGAAATGAACGCTGACACTGTCCATAACAGACGGGTCTGTATTGTATTTTTCAAAATCCCAGTCTTTTGTCAATGCGTTCCATTCCTGTTCCGTGCCGGCAAAGTAAATGTCTTCTACCATGACAAGATCATAAAACCAGTAGGAGTCCACATCATATGGATCGCTTCCTGTTGATACAGGACCGTAACTACCATCCTTTGCAATTGCCAGAGGAGAAAGTTCTTTCAGACTACTTGGAAGGTAGATGCGATTGATCGTTGGCTCTTCCACTCCCAGTGGAGTTCCCGCAACAGTAACAGTGGTCAGGCTTTTTGTGCCCTCCGGGAATTGAATTGCAGATAACGTAGTGCTTGAAAATGCACCAAGTCCATAGGATGTCAGCTTTTCCGGAAGTTTGATATCGCCTAAATAACAATCGGCAAAGGCATAAGCGCCGATCTCAGTTACATTATCCGGTATAAGAACAGATTTTTTACCTGTCAATCCATGATAAAACGCCTCATTGTCGATTTTCCGAAGTGTTTCCGGCAGCTTGACAGAATCTAAATTATTACCGCTAAATGCTCCTTCGCCAATTTCTGTAACGCCTTCGGGAATCGTGATTGATTTCAGCTCACAATCATAGAATGTGTATGGCTCAATTTTGGTGATGCTGTTCGGGAGCTTGCAGGATGTCATGTATCCGTTGTTGGCAAACGCATATTCTCCGATATACTCCACAGAGTCCGGAATGTTAATAGTAGTACCACCAAAAGCTTCAAAAGCGTGTGCGTCAATGGTTTTCAAGGTAGAGGGAAGCTGAATGCTTGTCATTTGCGTACCATAAAAAGCCCACTCGCCGATTTTCGTAATACCCTCCGGCAGTATAACTGTTTCTAAATTGGAACAGCCTTTAAAAAGCGAATCGGGAATGGCGGTTATCTTGGAGGGAATTGTCATAGATTCCAACGAGGTTTCAGAAAAAGCAGATTTTCCCAGTGTCAGCAGCGAATCCGGCAGTTCCATTTCCCGTAAGTACATGATATTCGAGAACGCATAGTCACCAATAGAAGTCAAACCCTCATTCAGTTGAATATTTACGCTTTTTTCTTCATCAAAATTCGTCCAATAATCTTCATAACAGCAACCAAAAAATGCATAAGCGCCGATAGAAGTGATCTGTTTTGGAATTACAAACTCATTTTCGGATTCACGGCAGCAGAATGCAAAATCGCCGATAGCGGTAATTCCGTCAAAATCAACAGAATCAAAAGGGATAGCAGGCGGAACAGGCCCTATTGTTTTTTCGTCTTTGCTGTAAATAACTCCATTTATGGATTTATAATAAGGATTATCGTCACTAATGGTCAGTTCTCTGAGTGAATCACAGCCTTTGATCCATGAGGCATATCCGACATAATCATCAGTGATAGCTTCTCCTGTTCCATAAAAATCCTTCAGTCCGGATGGAAAATGAATTTTAGTAAGACTTTCACAGTCATAAAAAGCCTCCGCCTCGATTGTCGTTACGCTGTCCGGAATGATGATTTCTTTGATTCCACAGCCGGAACAGCCATGGGTTTCTTCGGACAGGGTATCATTCGCATGATAATATTCATCTGTATGTCCGCATCCACAAAATGCACGTGTGCCTATGGTTGTAACCGGATTGCCGAGTATTTCAGAAGGAATTTCCACAACTCCTTTATCTATATTATATCCGGTTATTTCAGTATATCCGGTTATTACAGCATATCCGTAATTGAGCTGTATTTTGTACGAAAAACCGTTTTCTTCTCCGTACAGCCACATCTCCTGTGCTGCTTGTGAGTGTACAGCAGGAATACAGAAAAGCATGGTACTTGCAGATAACAGAACCGATATGATTTTTTTTACAGCATTTTTCATAAGATAACCTCCTTATATATTTTAACTAAAACTATGAAATCAACATTGAATGATATTTACATTATAGCATATATTTACATTGCAATAAAGAGGTTTTGCCAAAAAGTCAATGCCAAATCGGTAAAATGAAAAAACAATTCCAAAATGCTGCTTTTTATGGTATAATAGGAGTAGAAACAGGAAAGGAAGATTACTATGACATTTCGGGAATTATTGAACGAATATATAAGTCAACTAAACTGCACTGCCAGTGAGCTTGCAGAAGCCTCCGGTCTGACTTCTGCGTCACTGAGCCGATACAGAAGCGGTCAGAGAATGCCCGAAGCAGATACCATCAAAAAAATTTCGGCAGGAATCGCAGGCATTGCTGAAAAAAATGGACAAACTGATATTTCATATGAGTCGGTTTTGTCACGGTTTACAGAAGAGCTTGAAATTGCAAATCCGAATCAAGAGGTATTTTCAGATCATTTTGCACTTCTTGTCAATACAATGAAAATCAATCTGAATGAGCTTGCAAAATGTATGGGATTCGACCCGTCTTATTTGTCCAGGATCAAGAAGGGACAACGTATTCCGGGGAACATAAATAAATTTGCAGAAAGTCTGAGTCATTTTCTGATGAGAAAATACAACAGTTCTGAAGAAACTGACCAGATCTGCAAACTGATTGGCTATATACCTGAAAGCGGTACTATGGTACATACTGATTTTACAGCAGCAGTTATCAATTATCTTTGCAGCAGTGGAATGCCGGAAAATACAAAGGACGGCATCGGTGATTATCTGAAAAAGCTGGACAAATTTGATCTGAACGAGTATATTACTATCATTAAATTTGATAAATTAAAAGTGCCTACTGCACCGTTCAGCCTGCCGTCTTCTAAAAATTATTACGGCATTGAGCAGATGAAACAGGGCGAGCTTGATTTTTTTAAGGCAACTGCCCTTTCACGTTCCAAGGAGCCGATTTTTATGAACAGTGATATGCCTATGGCTGACATGGCAGAAGATATGGAATTCAATAAAAAGTGGATGTTCGGCATTGCTGCTTGTCTTAAAAAAGGACTTCACATGAATGTCATACATAATATTGACAGACCTATAAATGAGATGATACTGGGCTTAGAAGCGTGGATACCAATTTACATGACAGGGCAGATAACGCCGTATTATCTGAAGAATCTCAATACCAGCGTTTATCATCATCTCAATTACGTTTCAGGTGCAGCGGCTCTTGCAGGAGAGTGTATCAACGGGCATCATGATGACGGAAAATACTATCTGACAAATTCCAGGCAGGAGATTGCGTATTATCGAAATAAAACAAATCATATTCTCTCAAAAGCCTTTCCTCTTATGGAGATTTATACGGAAAAGTCTGTGGATAGACTTTACAGCTTTCTTTCTGATGAATCGGAAAAAGAGGGTGAACGATGCAATCTTCATTCCAGTCTGCCGTTGTATACAATTTCAGACGAATTGCTCGGTAAAATACTTGAGCGCAGTCATGTTGCAGATAATGAAAAGAAGCTTCTTACAGATTATCTACGCAGGATCAGAAAATATTTTATTAAAACGGTGCAATGCTGTCTGACAGAGGATATGATCCCGGTTCTTTCACAGGAAGAATATGGGAATTCTCCATTGACGCTGTCTTTGTCAGGTGCTTTTTACGAACATGAAATTTATTATACCTATGAAGAATATCTGGAGCATTATAAGCAGACAAAGGCATTTGCAGAAAAGTATCAGAACTATACCATTTCAGCACAGCACACCCGGATCTTTAAAAATATCCAGATCCAGATGAAGTATAACGAATGGGTGATGATATCAAAGAATAAAAGTCCCGTAATTCATTTTGTAATTCGTCACCCGAAAATGATAAGGGCAATTGAGAACGGACTGCCATGGTGATACAAATCCCATATTAACCTATTGAAGAATTTGCCGCTGTCATTATTGTCCTGTATTACCAGAACACTCCGCCTTTATGTCTGCCGCCTTTTCCTCCCATCATGGACTGAGGGATAGAATCAACCTGTACTCCGTTTACAATAATAGTACAGCCAT
>JBJERG010000032.1:0-10037 GCA_051882155.1 Ruminococcus sp. | reverse complement strand
TATCTAAGAAAGCTTACCGCAGAGCTTGACCGGAAACGCATACTTAAAAATACTCCTGTGTATGATACGTTCTCCTGTTCCTTCTCTGAAATCAGCAGAAAAAGAGCGTCAGACCGTAAGCCATGGCTCAGATTCCGTGTGAGAACGGAAAATCAGCTCCGTGCTATGGAAATGAAAAAGGGCGAGGAGTGCGTTATTCCACTGGAACTTGCGGAAAAGGTTCCATTCCGGGAAAATCTTATACTTCAGGCGCCTGTATTTGTTCCCGATGAGAAAAGCTTTATCAAAAAGCTCACATCACTCTTTGAAAAAGGTTACAGACGGCTTGTCTGCGAGAATCCTGCCCATATACGAATCGGAAAAAGGCTGGGATTTGAGCTTTACGGAGGAATGGCGCTTCACACAGCAAATACCATTGCCGCAAGATTCTTTGAAAATGAAGGCATAAAGGATATCCTTCTGTCGCCGGAGCTTACCATAAGACAGGCAGGAAGGATAAATTCAGATATCCCTGTGGGAATATATTCCTACGGAAAAATTACTGCTATGGTCATGAGAGCCTGCCCTGTAAAAAATGAAACAGGCTGCAAAAACTGCAAGGGCTATCTCACTGACCGTACAAGGAGAAATTTTCCTGTGATTTGTACAAAGGATTATGCAGAGCTTCTCAATTCAGTTCCGGAATGGGCGGCAGATAAAATGGACGAGCTTTCATGCTGCGATTTTCTTTTCATTGACTTTACTGATGAAAAGGACGCAGCTGAAATAAAACGTATTGCCGACGCCTACAGATACGGCAGCGAATACAGACCATCTGAATTTACAAGAGGTCTTCTCTACCGTGGAATAGAAAGGATAAGCTGATGAAAATATTTTTCAAAAAACTCAGAGAAAACGCCTGCGTTCCTGTCAGGGCAACACCCTTCAGTGCCGGATATGATCTTTGTGCAGCTGTATGCGAGCCTGTGGTTATTCCAAAGGGCGAAATACGCATGATACCTATCGGAATTGCTGCGGCGCCGGAAAGAACTGACATTGCACTTTTTGTGTTTCCACGATCAGGTCTGGCGTCAAAAAACGGTATAACACTTGCAAACAGTGTTGGGGTTATTGATGCTGACTACCGTGGTGAGATCATGGTTCCTCTTATCAATCACGGAAATGAAGAATTTACTGTAACAAACGGAATGCGGATTGCTCAGCTTATAGTTATGCCCGTTCTTTCACAGGAATGGACCTGTGCTGATGAATTAAACGAAACAGAGCGGGGCAAAAGCGGCTTCGGATCAAGCGGTACAATATAATACTAATACCTCTAAAAGGATTGGTATAAGCATAAAAGAAAGGTGACAAAAATGATCGCTATAAAAAAAATACTCGTATATATTGCAGTCTTTGCTATAGCTGTCGGTGCAGGCAGCGTTATTTCAACCCTTTGCGCTCAGATCTCTGCATTGTCATGGCTGGCAATAAATCCCACATTCGGATTTGAACCCTTCACTATTAACCTTATCGTTCTCGATTTTACCCTCGGATTAAATATTCATCTTACTGTTGCTCATATAATTATGTTAATCATTGCAATTTTCGTTTCTCCAAAGGTTGTGGCTTCTCTTGTAAAGCCTAAGGGCTGATGCTTTTGTGTAAAATGCTGTAAAATCCTTTTTTAGCATATAGTTTTAGCGTAAAAAAGCTGAATTTTTTCTTCAGCGCTGAAATCACAAAAAAAATGTTTGTCTATGATTTCATTTCATGGTATAATAATTGTATATCGGACTTTTTATCGGAGATACGCGATTTGTTCTGTCTGTTTTTTAGTATCTCCATTTATATATACATAAGCAGAAGCTGCAGAAAAGATAGATAAGCAGCCTGAATGTACATCTGCTTTGGCGATTGTTTAAGGAGCAACAGCATCATGTTTAATAAAGATATCGGTATAGACCTCGGTACTGCCAATACCATTGTGTATATGAGCGGCAGAGGTATTATTATCAGAGAACCCTCTGTTGTAGCGGTCAATACCCACACTTCAAACGCTAAATATGTGGGACGTGCAGCAAAGGAGGTTATCGGAAGAACTCCCGGCTCAATTGTTGCAGTTCAGCCCATGAAGGACGGAGTTATCGCTAATTTTGAAAAGGCTACCATAATGCTTCAGGAATTTATCCGCAAGGCACTGCGGGGCCATCTTTTTGCAAGGGCACGTGTTATTATCTGCACGCCTCTCGGCGTTACGCCCCTTGAAAGACGTGCCGTTAAGGACGCCTGCGAACAGGCAGGTGCAAAAAGAGTTATAATTGTAGAAGAGCCTATGGCTGCCGCTATAGGTGCAGGCCTGCCCACCACCGAGCCTGAAGGCTCAATGATAGTTGACATCGGCGGCGGAACCAGCGAGGTAGCTGTTATTTCCATGGGCGGTATCGTTGCGTCAAAAAGCGTCCGCTGCGCAGGTACGGAAATGGATGAAGCCATAATTCAGTACTTAAAGCAGAAATTCAACCTCCTCATTGGTGAACGTACAGCCGAGGAAATAAAGCTGGAAATCGGTTCTGCATTTGACGTAGGAGATGACAGAGCCATGGAGATCAAGGGCAGAAATCTCCTTACAGGTCTGCCTGAAAATATTAACCTTACATCAGCTGAGGTCCGTGAGGCTCTTGCTGAACCTCTTGCAAGAATAGTTGACGCCGTTAAGTTTACCCTTGAACAGACTCCTCCGGAGCTGGCAGCGGATATTATCGATCACGGAATTACACTATGCGGCGGCGGTGCGCTGCTCAGAGGTATAGACCGCCTTATCTCAAAGGAAACAGGTCTGCCTGTTTTTGTATCCCAGTATCCTCTTGACTGTGTTGCAGAGGGTACCGGAAAGATCCTCGGTGATATGAACAAGTATCGTGACGCCCTTACTGAGGATATTGAGTATTACTAATTACAAATGAAAAATCTGCCGACAGGCCTTTAAGGCAATACCGCACAAAGGCTGTGCGTAAGATGCTCAGTCAGATTACGTGCAGAGCCGTAAGACGTGCTTTGTGTGGTGCTGCCTTGAAAGGCGGTCGGCTTTCGGCTTATACAATTAAAGGAGGACTTCGCCAATGGGCGACTTTTTCAGAAAACACAGGTTCCGCATTCTGATATGTATAATCGCACTTTTAGTGGGAATTATGCTCTATACTGTAACCCGGAAGGGCAGCAGTTATCCCGGAAGCGGAATAATCAACACTATCCTTCAGCCATTCCGAAGCGCTGCAAACAGCATCTCAGAGGACTCGGAATCGCTGCTTGGCTCTTTTACTCAGGGCAGCCGTTATCAGGCTGAGATCGAAGAGCTGAAAAAGGAAAATGCCGTTCTTAAAAATGAAATCAAAGACTATGAAAACACTAAACAGCAGCTTGCAGAACTGCAGCAGTTTATGGGAATAAAGGAAAAGCATGAAGATCATATTTACTCAGAGCCATGCACCATTATTGGCTATGTGACAAACGACCCATATCACAGCTTTATCATTGATAAAGGTACAGATGACGGCATTTCCATTCATGATCCTATTATCACAGGTGAAGGTATTGTGGGAATTGTTTCCTCTGTTTCCTCAAATTCCGCAACTGTACAGACTATACTCTCTCCCGACCTTTCCATTGGCGCAATTTCTGCAAACAATAAATATACAGGCATTCTGGAAGGTGAAATTGTCCTTGCTTCTGAATATAAATGCAGAATGATTTACCTTGACAGAGATACAAAGCTGAAGGAAGGCGACCTCATCACAACATCAAGTGCAAGCGGTCTTTTCCCTAAGGGCTATCTTATCGGTACTGTTGATTCTATTGAAATAATGGAAAGCGGTCTTAGCAAATATGCAGTCATCACTCCGGCTGTGGATTTTGAAGCAATGACCAGCGTCATCGCCATAATTGATTATCCCGGAAAGGGCGACGCTCATGAATAAAATTAAAACACGCCGCATTACAGCCCGTGAAAAGAAAAATCTTGCCATAAGGTGGACGCTGTATGCTGTTATAATTCTGTTTTGCTACATTACAGCTACCTCAGGAAGCTTCCGCAAACCGCTTCTCCTTATACCAGTATCCTTATGTATTGCGTCATATGCAAGAGAGCATACAGCCGTGATAACAGGCATTGTCTGCGGACTTTTGCTTGATAATGTCTGCGGCAAGCTTCCGGGCTTCAACGCTCTGATACTTTGCTTTATGTGCATTGGAATTTCCATGCTGTATAAGCATTTCCTTATGCACAGACTCATAAACTTTATAGCTCTTGCCGCTGCGGGAATTTTTATCCAGGGCGTACTTGATTATTTCTTCTTCTATGCAATGTGGGATTATGAAAACGTTTCCTTTATCTATACGCATCACATATTGCCCTGCTGCATATACACCCTGATTTCCGCTTTGCCGGTCTATGCAGTCATTCACAATATCAACCGGCTGCTACGTCCCAATACTGTCCGTACAATTGAAGAGGCGGTTATCAGTGAGGAGGACCAGTAAATGAAAAAAAGACCATACCATCTCTATCTGAAATGTACACTGCTTGTTTCCCTTATGCTCTGTGCATTCTGCCTTTGCGGCTACAGGCTTATGAAAATTCAGCTGGTGGACAGCGAAACATATGTGAGCCGTAAATATTCAACCTACAAATACAAGCAGACCATTGACGCCACAAGAGGCGAGATCGTTGACTGCAACGGCGACCCTATCGTTGTGAACAAGGTGGGATACAGCGTTGTAATTCTGCCGGAGCAGTTCCCGAAGGATATGGCAGAGGGCAATGAAATTCTGCTTACTATAACAAATATGCTGGCACAGTGCGGCGTTTCTCCCGAGCTTTCTATCCCTGTTTCCGATGAAGCACCCTATACATTCACCACAGATGATGAGGACGTACTTGAACGTTTCAAGAGCAACCTGGGACTTAATGTCTATGCAACGCCGGCAAACTGCATGGATAAAATAATTGAGGACTACGAAATATCACCGGAATATTCCGAGGAACAGAAAAGACTGCTCTGCGGTCTGCGTTATGAAATGCTCTGCCGTGGCTTTTCCATGAGCAGAAGATTTACTCTGGCAGAGGATATTCCCCTAAGCTCCATAACTGAGATCAAGGAATCCGGCATAAATCTGCCGGGCATTGAAATAATGGAAATGCCGCTGCGGGAAATAGTACGTGACAATGTGCTTCCTCATGAAATAGGCACTGTGGGACCTATCTATGCAGAGGAATATGAAGAGCTTTCTGCTAAAGGCTATGATATGGACGATACAGTGGGCAAAAGCGGCATTGAAAAGGCCTGCGAATCCTACCTCAGAGGAAACGACGGCATTAAAACCATATCAATACAGAATAACGAGATCATATCTTCGGAAATGACCACTCCTGTGGAATCCGGCAAAACCGTAATGCTTACCGTTGACAGCCAGTTTCAGCTTGACCTTCAGAAGACCCTTGAGGATTTCATAAATAATTTTGACAGTCTGAGAAATAAGAAAACGGAAGAGCTGAAACTTGGCAAGGTAACAAACGGTGCAGTTGTAGTGCTTGACGCAAAAACAAGCGGCGTCCTCGGCATGGCAACCTGTCCCACCTATGATCTCACCACCTACCTTGAGGATTACGAATCCCTGCTGACGGCTGAAAATAATCCGCTGGTAAACCGTGCCACAAGAGGTCTTTACCGTCCCGGCTCCACCTTCAAGCCTATTACTGCTACTGCCGGTCTGTCAGAAGGCATTATAAGCGGATATTCCACATTCTTCTGCGGAAAGCAATATTTGTTCCATGACCATAAATATAACTGTACAGGAGGTCATGGCAACATCAGCCTTATCCCTGCCCTTCAGTATTCCTGCAATATTTACTTCTATAAGCTGGCTGAAAATCTTACCATTGACGGAATCACCAAGTACTCTGAATTGTATGGTCTTGGTCAGCCTACAGGACTTGAAACAGGCGGTGCGGCAGGTCATCTCTCCAACCCGGAATATTATGCGGAAGCAGATCTGCCCTGGACAGTCGGCGAAGTTCTCCAGTCAGCTATCGGTCAGTCAGAATGGGCTGTCACTCCTCTTCAGATGGCTGTGGTTGCAAATACTATCGCCAATAACGGCGTAAGATATGAGCCTCATTTAGTTGACAGCATATGGGACTACAATATGGAAAATAAAATTGAGGACAAAAAGCCTGTGAAGGCGGCAACAATTCCCGGCAGCGAAAACGGCATTTTTGAGTTTATAAAACAGGGTATGGTGGCTGCTTCAGTTACAAATATGCCCACTGAATACTCCCTCGGCAACCTGGGATACAGCGTTGCCATTAAAACAGGTACTCCTCAGCAGGGTTCTCGTGTGCAGGATTCATTCTTTATCGGATTTGCACCTGCTGACGACCCTGAGATCGCTTTTGCAGGCGTTATAGAGGGCGGTGAGTATTCAAAATATATGATCAGAAGCATTATTGAAGCCTATGAGGATTACAAGGAAAGACAGGCTTCCACAGGCTGATTACAAACAAATTGTTTAGTTTTTCCTGCATATGAATAATCAGGTAAACCTCACTTGTCATATTGCACAAACGCTTATATACCACCTACCATAGTTTTCACAATCTTTATTTTTATGCTGAGATTTCCTTTGACAAATTTCAATTTTATGGTATAATAGTAATTATAATAACAGCGAATTTCGCACTGGTCTAGCTGACTGCTGGTTCATATACATTTTATGTAACCCAAATCAGCATACAACTTAATAAAAGAAAGGAATGATTTTCTCTTATGACAATCGCACTCATTGCCCATGACGCAAAAAAAGAGCTGATGATACAGTTCTGCATTGCATACTGCGGCATACTTTCCCGCCATATGCTTTGTGCAACAGACACCACCGGCAAGCAGGTATCCGAAGCTACCGGACTTAAAATCAAACGTTATCTCAGCAGCTCCCAGGGCGGCGGACAGCAGATCGGCTCTCTTATTTCCTGTAACGAAATTGACGTCCTTCTTTTCTTCCGTGATCCCATTAACAGCAAGGATAACGATCCCAACGAAATGAACCTTCTGCGCCTTTGCGATGTTCACAACATTCCTGTTGCTACAAATATTGCTACTGCTGAAGCTCTTATCATGGCTCTTGAAAGAGGAGATCTGGACTGGAGAATTATCGGTTCACCGTCAATCTGACCGGCTTTTTTCTGTCCGGTTGTCTATATTTTTCATGTCCCTTTACGAAGGGACTATTTTTTGTAATCAGGAGGCACTTATGGCTTTGAAAATTACCCGCCCTCAGGGTACTGAGGATATCACACCAAAGAATATAAGCAAATGGTATACCGTTGAGGAAATCGCACGTGAAACTGCCGCTTGCTTTGGTTTTAAGGAAATAAGAATACCTACTTTTGAAAATACCGAACTGTTTCTGCGTTCTGTCGGCGAAACTACCGACGTTGTGCAGAAGGAGATGTACACCGTTAAGGCTAAGGAAACTGAGTTTACCCTCCGTCCGGAAGGCACAGCAGGCACTATCCGTGCCATGCTCCAGAATGGTATGCTGAATGACGCACTTCCTCAGAAGGCATTCTACATACTCTCATGCTTCCGCCATGAACGTCCTCAGGCAGGCAGACTCCGTGAATTCCACCAGTTCGGACTTGAAATGGCAGGCTCCGGAAGTCCGGCGGCTGATGCAGAGGTGATAAGCCTTGCAAAAACTCTTCTGGACAGACTGGGACTTAAAAACATTGCCCTCAATATAAATTCAATAGGCTGTCCTAAGTGCCGATGCGAATACCACAAGGCTCTGCGTTCATATTTTTCAGCACGTGAAGATGAACTCTGCGATACCTGCAAAACACGCCTTGAAAAGAATCCTATGCGTATTCTTGACTGCAAGAGTCCCATTTGCGGCGAAATTGCAAAGGACGCTCCTGTTATACTTGATTATCTCTGTGATGAATGCAGCGAGCATTTTGAAACGCTGAAAAAATATCTCACTAATCTCTCTATTGAATATTCAGTAAACCCGAAGATCGTCCGTGGTCTTGATTACTACACAAAGACTGTTTTTGAGTTTGTAACTACCGACATTGGAGCACAGGGCACTGTATGCGGCGGAGGACGTTATGACGGTCTTATCGAACAGCTGGGCGGCGCACCTACTCCTGCACTTGGATTTGCTATGGGCATTGAGAGAATTCTTCTCACAATGGAGAATCAGGGCTGTGAGTTTATGGATGAAAAGACCTGCGATCTGTATATTGCCCCAATGGAAGCTGCTGCCTCTGACAAGGCTATGATCCTTGCATCTGCACTTCGCAGCGAAGGCTATCAGGTTGAGTATGACGTTATGAACCGTGGTATCAAGGCTCAGATGAAATATGCCAACAAGATCGGCTCTAAATTCGTTCTGGTGCTTGGCGGCAATGAGCTTGAAAGCGGCTGCGCTAAACTGAAGCTTATGGAAACAGGTCAGCAGTTTGAAATTCACCTGGATGAACGCTTTGCACAGGAATTTGAGGACCTGGCAATTCAGTATATGTTTAATGATATTCTCGAAGAATTTGAGGAGGAAGAGTAATGGATTCTATGAATGGTCTGCGCCGCACCTGCTACTGCGGTGAGGTTTCTGAAATCGGCAGCACTGTCGTAGTGGGTGGCTTTGTACAGAAGGTCAGAAACCTGGGTACACTTATTTTTATTGACCTGCGTGACAGAACAGGTATCGTTCAGCTGGCATTCAACGACAGCACCGACCCTGAAATTTTTGAAAAGGCTGCATCCTGCCACAGTGAATATGTTCTCATGGCAAAGGGCGTTGTAACAAAGCGTTCAAGCATAAATCCCGATATGAAAACAGGCGAAGTGGAAATTATCGTAGATGACCTGCGTATTCTTGCAAAGGCTCAGACAACACCTTTCTTCATTACAGATGAAACAAAGGTAAACGAGGAACTGCGTCTTAAATACCGCTACCTTGACCTCAGACGTGCACCGCTGCAGCACAATCTCATTATGCGACACAAGATCGCACAGGCGGCTCGTGAATATTACTATGCAAACGGCTTTATCGAAATTGAAACACCTATGATGATGAAGTCTACTCCCGAAGGCGCACGTGACTATCTTATTCCCTCACGTGTTCACAACGGTAAATTCTACGCTCTGCCCCAGTCACCTCAGATATACAAGCAGCTTACAATGGTTGCAGGTCTTGACAGATATATCCAGATAGCAAGATGTTTCCGTGACGAGGATCTCCGTGCTGACAGACAGCCAGAATTTACTCAGATAGACCTGGAAATGTCATTTGTAGATGTTGATGATATTCTGGAAATGACAGAGGGATTTGTAAAATATCTTCTTGAAAAGGTTATGGACAGAGAGATAACCCTGCCTATTCCGAGAATGACCTATGCAGAGGCTATGAACCGTTTTGGTTCCGATAAGCCCGATACAAGATTCGATATGGAGCTTCAGGATATTACTCCTCTTGTATCTGACCTTGACTTTGTAGTATTCAGGAGTGCTATTGAAGCAGGCGGCAGTGTGCGCTGTATCGTTGCTAAAAACGCATCAAAGACCCTTACACGCAAGGAAATTGACAAGCTGACAGAAAAGGCTAAGGGTATTGGTGCAAAGGGTCTGGCATTTATCCGCTGGAATGATGAAAAGCCCAACTGCTCATTTGCAAAGTTCCTGCCGGAGGGCAGACTTGAAGAGATACTTTCTTCTCTTGGCTGTCAGCAGGGCGATGTTGTACTGATTGTGGCAGACAAGAATAAGGTTACTCTCCCTGTACTGGGGGCACTTCGTCTTATGGTGGCAAAGCAGCTGGACATTATTCCGAAGGGTCAGCTGAATTTCCTGTGGATAACACAGTTCCCGTTCTTTGAGTGGAACGACGAAAGCGAAACATGGGTGGCAATGCACCATCCCTTCACAATGCCCATGGACGAGTGTATACAGTATCTTGACACTAACCCCGAAAAGGTTATTGCAAAGGCATTTGACCTT
>JBJERG010000031.1:0-10056 GCA_051882155.1 Ruminococcus sp. | reverse complement strand
GATCTAGGAAGTTCTCGACTACATATCCAACCTTGAAATAATAAATCCCTACGCAGATGAAGAGGATGAGCTTTCTGTATTTGAATATATATTTGACACATACGATAGTCAGTAACAAAAGGAGGTCATAATTATGATTAAAAAAATAAGTGCCGCTGTCATCAGCGGAATGCTTGCCCTCAGCACAGGAATTTCACTTAAAGAAGACCTTATCGTTTCAGCAGAAGCAAAGGATTTTTCGGAAACAATGACTGCCGGACTGCTTGATGAAACCGGCAGACGTGGAGGTATATACAGCATTGATATAGATGAGGACGGTATCAATGAACAGATAGGTTATTATCATGTAGGCGGAATTCACTGGGGCTTTGCTGCAGCATATTTTGCCAATGAGTTTTTTTATGTTCATGATGATACAGCCGAACCATATCTGTTGTACAGAAGCAAGGTAAATGATCATTACACTGCATATCTCCATATCATTTATGATACAAATACCGGCAAGACCTTCCTTGGCTATGAACTTTCCGGCATGGGAGGATTAAGCCTTCATAAATTTCTTCCCGATGAAGAGCCGGAACTTATCATAGGATTTCATGACAGTGACGCCTCCAAAACAACCGAAGGCACTGACATGGAAGCATATGAAAACTATATGAAAAAAGTAATATTCCTTGACAAATTCTGGACTCCCTTATTTGTATAATACAACAGCAATGCACCTGCTGTAATCCCTCTGCATAAACTGTAAAGAACAGACATATCGTCTGTACCAACAGGAAAAGAGGCTTTAAGGAAAAAAATGCCCAGTGTATTTTTAAGTCCCTCCACACAGGAATGGAACCCTTATGTTGGCGGAGGGAACGAAGAACTCTATATGAATGAAATAGCCGACCGCATGGAACCCTATCTCCGTGCAAGCGGCATTGTATACAGCAGAAATGACCCTGCAAGAGGTGCAGTGGGAGCAATTGCCGATTCAAACGCAGGCAATTATGACGTTCACCTGGCACTTCACAGCAACGCTGCACCGGAGTCCCTGGCAGGAAAGCTGAGAGGAATCGACATTTACTATTCGCCCCAAAGTCAGTTCAGCAGAACTCTGGCAACTATTATCGCAAATAATTTCAAAATGATATACCCCCTGCCCGACAGGAGCAACGCAAGACCTACCACTTCTCTGGGTGAAGTCACCCAGACCAAA
The DNA here is from genome assembly GCA_051882155.1 of Ruminococcus sp. Classification (GTDB taxonomy): domain Bacteria; phylum Bacillota; class Clostridia; order Oscillospirales; family Ruminococcaceae; genus Ruminococcus_C. The sequence goes on along the minus strand of JBJERG010000031.1, from coordinate 8,852 downwards.
GCAATTGCCGTTCTCTGTGAGATAGGATATCACGACAACCCGGAGGACGCCGCATGGATAAAGACAAATCTCACGCCCATTGCAATAAATCTCGTTCAGTCACTGTGCGATTATTTCGGCATTCCCTTTGTAAATGCAGGTCCCGTCAGAATGGGAACTGTCACCGCAGGCGGAAGCAATCTGAACATCAGACAGTTTCCCTCTGTAAACTCCCGCATAATCGGCACTGTGCCTGACGGTGCAAATGTGATTGTTTACGGCAGAACCGGAAACTGGTATGTTATCTTCTACCAGGGCATTACAGGCTATGCAAACGCAGATTTTATAAGCGTATAAGCAAAAGGGACTGAGGTGTTTTCATACCCTCAGTCCCCTGTTTTATCTTTTTCTTCTGAACAAGCCCCTTGTCCTTCTCGGCTCTACAGGCAGGATCTCCTCAAATACTGCATAGAATTTCAGCGGTATGAAACGATCCATGTGGCATTTCCCGAAGAACCATTTCCTGTACTCGCATTCCTTTATGATATCTTCAAAAAATGTGTGTATCTCAAGGCGCTGCTGTACATCTACACCAAGGCAGTCCTTCAGAGATGCCGGCGGTTCATGGGTTATTACATAGTCTACCTTTGAATCATATTCATGAAGCTTATGGATAGCATGGCGTATCTCATTATGTGTGGGATGCTCCTGCTTCCACCAGTTGCCGGTTTCCTGGCGGTATTCTATATCCTGGCTGTGTCCTCCGCCAAAGGTGAAATATGTTTCATCTTCAATGGTGTATATCTCGCCTCTCTGCATATGAACAATATTCGGCGCAATTTCCCGGACAATACCGCCGTTCCACCTTTTCAGCGGATAATCCCTTTCAAGAAGGTCGAAATTCTCGTGGCAGCCGTCCACAAATGCAATGGTATACTTCTTCTGGGAAAGCTTTTTCAGAATGTATTCCTCCTGCCGTGTACCGTCCCAAATAAAGCCGAAATCACCGCATATTATCAGTGTATCGTCCTCATCAAGCCTTTTTAGATAAGGATCGCTGAATCTTTCATAATCTCCGTGTGTATCTCCTGTTACATAAACCAACTTCTGTTCCTCCTTCATCTTATCTGTCTGAGCCTTAAAAAAGTATGAATAAATGCTTTCCAAGACCTCTTATTCTATCTTTAAGGTTATTTTATCATATTTTCGAAAAAAGGTAAATATATTTTTCAAAAAAGTCTTCCCGAAAATGATTTTTTTTGATATAATAAGATTGAAAAGAGTCGAATGATGTTTGATCAAAAGATAACAAAAGAAAGGTCGTTATATAAATGAAAATACTGAGAAGATGTCTTGCGCCTGTTTTAATATTTGCAATACTTCTGGGAATGCTCCTGCCATGTTCCCTTACGGCTGACGCCTATGCCTTCACGCCGCCCTTTACCATTAACAGCAAGGCGGGAATCGTTATGAACCTTGATTCCGGCACGGTTATTTATGAAAAGAATGCAGACCACCAGGAAATGCCTGCACATCTTGCCCAGATAATGACGGCTATTGTTGTAATGGAAAACTGCCCGGATATTGACACTGAAAAGATAAATATGAACGTCAACATCCGCACCCTTTTCCAGAACTACGAGGAAAAGGATGATATACGCTATGCCGGCATTGAATCAGGCGATACCCTTACTGTAACCGAATATCTCTACGCAATGATGCTTACCTCCGGCTGTGAGGCGGCATATATACTTGCAAGCTACGGCGGAAACGGCAGTGTTGATACATTTGTGGGCATGATGAATGAGAAAGCCGCTGAAATCGGCTGTACCGGAACACACTTTTCCAATCCTACAGGACTTTACGACCAGTACCAGATCACTACAGCCCGGGACATGATGCTTATTACCCAGTATGCCCTCGAAAAGGTACCGAGATTCAAAGAAATTGCAACAGCTGATTCATATGTCACAACGTCAAAAAGCCTTACCGTATCATACGCACTGAACGGCTGGTCATGGAAGCATTCAAATACAATGACAGCCAGTGAAAACCTCTTCTATTATGAAGGCGCCCACGGTATCAAAACAGGCAACCTCAATGAATACGGCAGAAACATTATCACAATGGCTTCACGTGACGGCGTTACTTATCTTGTGATCCTCCTTGCCGCACCCTTTGAAGATGAAGAGGGAGATCTGAAATTCTATCATATTGAAGACGCAACCGCACTCCTTGACTGGGCTTTCTCAAGCTTTCAGTACACTACCATTATCGGCAATGACGAGGAGATCGCAGAGCTTACAGTCAAGGACGGAAGCAACAACAATTTCGTTCTGGTAAAACCGGAAAATTCTGTAACCATGCTGTGGTGTACAGATGTGGATATTTCTGCGATACAGAGAGTGCCTTCGTATAATGAAAACATATCCGCACCCATAAAAAAGGGCGACGTTTTAGGAAAGCTTGAACTTAAATTTTCCGGAGAGATAATCGCAAGCGTTCCTCTTGTGGCAGTAAGTGATGTGGCACGTTCACCGCTGAAGCATAATGCTGCTGCATTTGTAACATACTTTACAGAACCGGGAATCGGCTCTACCTTCCATGTGAGCCTTATCTTTGCAGGAATGATATCTCTTGCATACATTCTCCTCTGCATTTATTCAGCATATTCCGCAAGTCAGAGACAAAAGGCTGCTGACGCTGTTCACATTGTGCCAAGAAGCAATGTCCGGGAAAACAATGCTGATACCGTACAGAAAAAAGCATGGAAACGTTCCGAGCCTGTTTTCTACCACAAAAATCCGAATGGTGACGATAAAAAACAATAACAACACTAAAGGAAAAGGGACTGCCGCAGATTCATGTACTGAAGCAGTCCCTCTTATTATATTCTTTTTTCTGACCGGCAGAAAGTCTTCTTATGTAAATTAAAGACCTGCCATTGCGCTGCCGGCATAGCTTGTAACATACTCAAGAGCGTTCTGGTCGAATTCAACTCTGAAGAGCATTGCAACAAGACCCGGGTTATCGCTGATGTTCAGAACAACCTTGATAGTGTCGCCAACCTTGCCCTGTACGCTTGAAGCAGAAATGGTAAACTGACCCGGCTGAACCTGTGAAGGCTGAGTGGGAGTCACATCGCCTACAGTAACATAGCCGCTTACAGTCTTGACGTCAAGCTGTTCCTCATCCCAGTTTACAAAGTCAGGAGCTGACAGCATGATAGGATAATTTCCGTCTGGAGTGCCTTCCTTGATCTTGAATTCAAAGACAAACATTTCGCCGTTGAATACCTTATCATAGTTTCCGTCAGAACCCTTTGTCATATTGAGCCAGTAAATAGGCTCGGAAACAGGTGCAGGAACATAGGGTGCAGCCTCAGTCTGAACCTCTGTCTGAACCTCAGTAACCTGTTCGCCCTTAGCGTCTGTAACAGCTGCGCCGCCTGCTTCTGTAACAACTACCTTCTTTGTTACGATCTTTGTCTGAGGAACTGCAGTTGTCTGCTGGGTCGGAGCCTCTGTAGGATCCTGAACATTATCAGACTCACCATATGGATCAAGACCGAATGTGATCTCCTGCTTCATGAAGTCTGTATTATCTTCAATGGGAGCATAAGTTTCATCCGGTACATTGTTCTCAGCGCTGTTGCTGTCCTCGCTTATTTCCCCGTTATCAGAAACCTCTGCATTTGAATTATTATTTGCAGAAGTATTGTCTGCATCATCCTTACTGCAGGCACTTAAAGTTATCCCCATAGCTGCAACCAGTAAAATAGCTGCGATACGTGCACGTATTGTTTTCATATACGTCCGTCCTTTCTGTGATATTTATTCTATTATACACGCCTTCGCAGAAAAAGTCAAGTCCTTTTATCAAATTCCGATAATTTATGGAAAATATGAAAATAATCCTTGATTTTTTGCCGGAAATGGAGTATACTTATAGAATAGTATTTATAAACTAAAATTTTCAGATATAAAAGGAGAATACCAATATGGCAAACAGTATTTTTACACTTTCAGAGCTTAAAGAGAACTATGAATCACTTAAACGCCTCCTTTCAGAGGTGCAGGCTGACCATGTGCATATGCAGAAGGCACTGGATATGCTGGAGAGAATGCCCCAGCAGAATGTTCCCGGTGACATTGCAGGTCAGGCAAAAGCCAATGCCGCTATGGAAATCGTAAGAACACGGGAACATACAAACCAGAAGCTTATTGAGGTTTATGTGAAGATGTACGACGACCTCCGTGAGGTAATATTCGAAAAGGACGACAGCAAGGAGATCTGCAATGGCGAAAACTGACCTGCAGCTTGCAGTACTATACATATACGAGCTTTGCGGAAGGTATGAGGCTAAGGGCAGAACTATTCCCGGCGTGAGTATGCCCCTTCGTGATTATGCAAGATTCGCCTACCTTAAATATATGCTGTTTCTTGCAAATTCCAACAAAACCCTGAATGAAGCCGAAACCGGTTTCATAAGCGGCGCTATGGGCATGGACGTTTCCGCAGAATACCTTGAACGTTTCCTCAGACAGAATACCATAACTGAGAAAAGCGTCAGCGATACCTTTTCATCACTGCTGGAGCTTTTCACTGACGCTGACATGCTGGAGGGCGACCCTACAGGAAGCATTTCCCTTTTATTTGTGGAAACTGTAAATTCAGCAGGTCTTATGCTCAGCTCCATGGACGGCTCTGCTGATACAGTTCAGACATCTGCCATTGCCCAGGTCATGGTAAAGCTTCGTTCCCGGAGAGCAGCTAATCTGAGATTATGGCAAAGTCCTCTCAAAAACAAGGCGGCTCTTGTGCCAAAGGATTTCAGAGCAGAAGACAGCACCGGCAATTCTGTGAAGGAACGAAAGGAAGAGATCACCGCTGAGATCACTGAGGAAATTCCCGAAACCCTTGAAGAGCTTATAGAACAGCTCCACAGCCTTACAGGTCTTAAACGGGTAAAGGAAGAGCTTGATACACTTATCAATCTCATAAAAGTCAGAAAGCTCCGGGAAGAGAGAGGTCTTCCTGCCCTTTCACTGTCGCTGCACATGGTATTTTCAGGCAATCCAGGCACCGGCAAAACTACCGTTGCAAGGCTTCTGGCTAAAATTTACTCGAAGCTGGGCATTCTGAAAAAGGGTCATCTTGTGGAAACAGACCGTGCCGACCTTGTAAGCGGTTATGTGGGACAGACGGCAATCAAAACAAGCAAGGTCATTGAAAAGGCAATGGGCGGCGTTCTTTTCATAGATGAAGCATATACCCTCACCTCCGGGGCAGGCTCAAATGATTTCGGCATGGAGGCAGTCAATACCCTTCTGAAGGAAATGGAAGACCACAGAGATGATTTTATTGTAATTGTGGCAGGATATCCGGAGGAAATGGAGCAGTTCCTTGAATCTAATCCTGGGCTTCATTCAAGGTTCCGTACAATGATTCTCTTTGAGGATTACAATCCTATGGAGCTTGTGGAGATATTCAGAAATATGTGCAGAAACTATGCCCTTACGCCTACAAAGGAAGCTGAGCTTCACGTACTGGAATTTTTCCAGAAAAGATGTGCTGAGGCAGATGATAACTTTGCAAATGCAAGAGATGTCAGAAACTTTGTGGACAGCGCTCTCTCCAACCAGGCAAACCGGATTGCAAAAATAAGCGGCGATATCTCAGACGAGGCACTCACCTGTCTGGAGCTTTCTGACGTTCTGAATGTAACGCTTAACTGAAGAGGGTGAACATATGAAAAAACGACATCTGACGCCTATGCAGGCAATTGCCCTGGGATTTGCCTTTATAATTTCCATAGGAACGGTTCTGCTTATGCTTCCCATATCCCAGAAACCGGGAATTGACCTTCCCTTTCACGACGCTCTCTTCACCTCCACCAGTGCGGTATGCGTAACAGGTCTTATCATTGCGGATACAGCTGATACATTTACTGCATTCGGGCAGACGGTTCTGGGCGTACTTATCCAGATAGGCGGACTTGGCATAACAACCATTGGTCTTGGCTTTATCACAATGGCAGGCAGAAAAATACGTATGCGTGACAAGGTTCTTCTCCGTGAGGCACTCAATTACCCTTCAATGATGGGTCTGCAGGGACTTATAAAATGGGTTCTCCTTACAACATTCACCGTTGAAGCTGTGGGGGCATTTTTAAGCTTCTTTGTGTTTGTGCAGGACCATTCCTTCTGGCACGCAGTGGGAATAAGCATTTTTCATTCCATTGCGTCCTTCAACAATGCAGGATTTGATATTTTAGGCGCAGGAAAAGGACTTTCCGACTACGCCCACAACATTCCGCTGAACCTTATAACAGCCGCTCTCATAATTGCAGGAGGTCTTGGCTTCTATGTTATAAGCGAGGCTTTCAGAAAGAGAAGCATACGTGAATGGAGCCTTCATACAAAAACAGTTGTGCTTATGACCGTTCTGCTTATTACACTGGGAACGATTCTTCTGAAAATCACAGAGGGCAGTATTACCTGGCTTGAAGCCTTCTTTACAAGTGTTTCCACCAGAACTGCCGGATTCTCAACCTATCCCATAGGGGCATTCAGCAATGCAGGACTTCTGGTAATGATGGTGCTTATGCTTATAGGTGCTGCCCCGGGTTCTACAGGCGGCGGTATCAAGGTTACCACCATATTTACAATATTCCGTGCAATCATTGCATACCCTTCCGGACGTTCAGTAACGGCATTCAAAAGGAAAATTTCCTCTTCCACTGTACACACTGCCTTTACAGTCTTTGTAATAGCTCTCACTGTTGTATTCACCTGTGCGCTGACGCTGAGCATTTTCGAGCCGGATATTCCCATGTCCTCACTGCTGTATGAATCATTCTCAGCCTATGCAACGGTAGGACTTTCAACAGGCATTACAGCAGACCTTTGTCTGGCTTCAAAAATATGTATTATTGTGACAATGTATATGGGACGTCTTGGTTCCCTTACAATTGTCAGCCTTTTTGCAAAAAAACACACAGAGCTTACAGAGCTGCCGGAAGGTCAGCTTCCTATTGGATAAAGAAAGGAACAGCAGCATGAAAAGAAAACAGAACAAAAAACTTTTATATGGCATTATCGGACTGGGACGATTCGGCTTTGCCCTGGCAAAGGAGCTTGCCGCAAACGACTGCGAGCTTATTGTAGTCGATAAAGACGAGGACAAGGTAAACAATGCGGCAGTCTTTACGGACAATGCCCATATCGTAGGAGCGCTTACAAAGGAAAGCCTTCAGCAGGCAGGAATACATGAATGCGACGTTGTAATAATCGGCATTGCAGAGCAGATCGACGTGTGCATTCTCACAACCCTTCATGTAAAGAGATTTGGTGTGAAGAGAATCATTGTAAAGGCAACCAGTGCAGAACAGGGCGATATTCTTTCAATGATGGGCGCAGAGGTGGTATATCCCGAGCGTGATATGGCTATAAGACTTGCCAACAAGCTTTTAGCTCCCAATCTCCTTGAATATATTGAGCTGAGCGACGATATAAACATTATGGAAATTGAGGTTACTGACAAGATTGCAGGACAGAGCATTCTTTCCCTAAATGTCCGGAAAAATTACCAGCTTAATATTGTTGCTATAAAGCATAATGACAAGGTGCTTATCGACTTCCAGCCAAGCTTCACCTTTTCCACCGGCGATACAATTACCGTTATCGGACGGAAGGAGAATATCATTCGGTTTGAAAGCCTGCTGTAATAAGGCTTTATATTGTAGGGGCGACCATTGGTCGCCCGCTGTTAATACGTTTTTTTCAACAATATAAAAAGACCGGTGCAGAACAAAATCTGCCCGGTCCTTTCTGTTTATTCTTGCCTTTAATTTTCAAATACTATTATATCGTCCCAGATAACGTCAATTCCTGCGGCATTCATGGCGTAGAATTTCAGAATATATCCGGCGTCTTTTATGTCGGTAACCTGGTTGCCGTCAAGGTCTGCAAAGGCAATCTCATCATCTGAATATTTTTCAGAAGCAGTACCTGCTGCCAGTGCGGAATAAATGTTCAGAACTATAATGGCGTCTGAAACATCAACCGCTCCGTCGAATGTAAGGTCGCCGATATCATAATAAGGCGGATCAGAAGCGTCGGAAAAAACAACTGAATATGTTGAAGTAAGCTTTCCTTCCTCACTTATCTCAACAGTAAATCTGTCATCCTCGCCTGTTCTTTCATAGGTAAACCATTCACCGGATTCAACCGGCACACCGTCTGCAAGAATTTCGCCCATTGCAACTATCTGGACATCTACAAGCGGTGATTCTTCATCATAGAAAGAGTAAATGTAATAATTGCCGTCATCGCCCTCGGCGGCATAAGCGGCGTCATAATACTCAGGCTTTGCCAGCAATGAAGAAAGATATGCCCTCTGCTGTGAATATGACCGTTCGAATACTTTGCTCTCATCAGTATATGCAGTTATTGTCATATCATCGTCAAAGATAATAGGCTCAGTATAAAGAACAGGTTCACCGCCGTTTATGGAGTACATTATATCCTTTCCTTCGGGAGATGTGAGGGTTATTTCAGTATTCAGGGGCAGTGAATCACCGTATTCGGAAAATACTACAGTATCCGCTGGCTGAGTGAATGCTCTTATGCAGTTATTTGTGATACGCTCTTTGTAATAGTATTCAACAGGAAGCGGACCCACTTCACTGCGGTACATTTCAGCCTCTTCCTCAGTAAATTCAAATACATCTGATATTTCATATATTGCATAGATGTAATTATCCTTCCAGAATTCGCCGTCTGCACTTATAAAGCTCTGATTTTCACCGAATCCCTCAAGAATACGATCATCCATATCAGATACTACTTCCTCAACAGAGCCGTCTTCAT